>NZ_JBLLEB010000026.1:0-63524 GCF_047690175.1 Roseomonas sp. BN140053
CGTCTGGCTTTACCTGCGCGAGCGCTTTCTCTCCCATCGCTTGCTCCACAGCAACGCCGCCATCGTCGACGCCTGCTGCCAAGCCTGGAATGCCCTGACGCCAGATCGCCTCCGCTCCCTCACTAGCTATCCCTGGATTGGAAAAGTCACTTCATAAGCGCGCCGGCATAAGGTCGGGGGAGTGAACTCCCCCGAGCCCCCTCCTTTTTTCGGGAGTTTGGGGTGCCCTTGCGGCACCCCAAACTCCCGAAAATAGATGGGGGTCCGGGGGAATACCTTCCCCCGGCTTTCTTACCGCCGGACCACCGCGCCCTGGCGGCCCTCACCCGGCAGGCACAGCGCCGCCACGTCGGGCGCCACCTGCGCGGGCGTGGGCAGCGTCGCCGGGTCCTCGCCCGGCATGGCCGTGGCGCGCAGCCGCGTCGCCACCGCGCCGGGGTCGAACAGGTTCACCCGCAGCGGCGACCCCGCCACCTCCTGCGCCCAGGTCAGCACCAGGTGCTCCATGCCCGCCTTGCTGGCGCCGAAGGGCCCCCAGTAGGCCTTGGGCTCCGCCGCCCGCGCGCTGGTCAGGAACACCGCCCGCCCGGCCTCGGCCGCGCGCAGCGGCGGGTCGCAGGTGCGGATCAGCCGCCAGGCGGCGGTCAGGTTCACCCCCACCACCTCGTCCCAGTCGCGCGGGGTGATGTGCCCCACGGGGGTCAGCGCCCCCAGCACGCCCGCGGCGTGCACCAGGATGTCCAGCCGCCCGAAGCGCTCCACGATCGAGGGCCCGATCGCGTCGATCCGCTCCGCCCCCTTGCCGAGGTCGAAGGGCAGCAGCACCGCCCCTTCCCCGCCGGCGGCGCGGATCGCGTCGTCCGTCTCCTCCAGCCCGCCCTGCGAGCGCGCCACCAGCACGCAGCGCGCGCCCAGCCGGCCCAGCTCCACCGCCACCGCCGCGCCGATGCCGCGCGACGCGCCGGTCACCAGCGCCACCCGCCCGGCCAGCGGCTGCGGCCCGGTGCCGGTGGCCTCGGGCTGGGCGGGGTCGATCACCAGGGTCTGGCTCACGCGCCGTTCGCCATCAGCAGGGAGGGCACCCGCGCCGGGTCCTCCTGCACGTCGGTCAGGGGGATGGCGTAGTCGCCGGTGAAGCAGGCGTCGCAGAAGCTCGGCGCCCGCGGGTCGCGCCCCGGCTTGCCCAGGGCGCGGTACAGCCCGTCGAGCGAGATGAAGGCCAGGCTGTCCGCCCCGATGAAACGTGCCATCTCCTCCACCGAGTTGTTCGCCGCCAGCAGCTTGTCGCGGTCCGGCGTGTCGATGCCGTAGAAGCAGGGATGCGTGGTCGGCGGTGCGGCGATCCGCATATGCACCTCCGAGGCGCCGGCCTGGCGCACCATCTCCACGATCTTCTTGCTGGTGGTGCCGCGCACGATGGAATCATCCACCAGCACCACGCGCCGCCCCTGGATCATCACCCGGTTGGCGCTGTGCTTCAGCTTCACGCCGAGGTGGCGGATCTGATCGGTGGGCTCGATGAAGGTGCGGCCGACGTAGTGGTTGCGGATGATCCCCAGCTCGAAGGGGATGCCCGCTTCCGCCGCGTAGCCCATCGCCGCCGGCACCCCGCTGTCGGGCACCGGCACGATCACATCCGCCGGCACGCCGGATTCCCGCGACAGCTCCGCCCCGATGCGCTTGCGCGTGTCGTAGACGGAGGTGCCCTCGATCACGGAATCCGGCCGGGCGAAGTAGATATACTCGAAGATGCAGAACCGCCCCTGCTGCCGGCCGAAGGGCTTGATGCTGCGCAGGCCCTGGGCGTCGGCGATCACCACCTCGCCCGGCTCGATGTCGCGCACGAACTCGGCGCCCACGATGTCCAGGGCGCAGGTCTCGCTGGTCATCACCCAGGCGTTGCTCTCGGGCCCGCCCAGCCGCCCCAGCACCAGCGGCCGCACGCCCAGCGGGTCGCGCGCCCCGATCAGCGCGCCGTCATGCAGCGTCACCAGGGAATAGGCCCCCTGCACCTGCTTCAGCGCGTCGATCAGCCGGTCCAGCACGGTGGAATACAGGCTGATGGCGATGAGGTGCACGAAGACCTCGGAATCCGTCGTGCTCTGGAACAGGCAGCCCCGCCGCACCAGCGCCCGCTTCAGGGCGAAGGCGTTGGTCAGGTTGCCGTTATGCGCCACCGCCAAACCGCCGAACTCGAAATCGGCATAGAGCGGCTGCACGTTGCGCAGCGCCGACTCCCCCGTGGTGGCGTAGCGGTTGTGCCCGATCGCGGCGTGCCCCTTCAGCGAGGCCATCACCTTGGCGTCGCTGAACGTGTCCCCCACCAGCCCGCGCCCCTTGTGCGCGTGAAACTGCCCCTCTCCCGAGAAGGACACGATCCCCGCCGCCTCCTGCCCGCGGTGCTGCAGCGCGTGCAGCCCCAGCGCGGTCAGCGCCGCGGCATCCTGGGCGCCCCACACGCCGAACACGCCGCATTCCTCGTGGAAGGCGTCGTCCTCGGTCCGGGCGTGGGGATTGGTGGAAACATCCATGCTCAAGCGGTCCTCAGGTCCGGCTGCGCGGCGGCGGGCGCAGCAGGTCCTCCATGGGCGGCAACGGCCGGTTCGGCGCGTCCGGCACCCGGGGTCGGTAATCGGGCGGCAGGCTGGCCGCCAGCCACCGCGCCCCGTCGGCCACGAGGGGCAGCGCGCGGGCATCGCGCACCGGCTCGGGCCAGCGATCGGCGGAGGGCAGGAACAGCCCGCCCACGATGTAGGCGACCACCGCCAGGAATGCACCCCTGGCCAGGCCGAACACCGTGCCCAGCGCCCGGTCCACCCCGCCCAGCACCGAATTCTGCACCCGACGCGCAACGGCCGAGATCACCAGCTTCAGCACGATCAGCGCCACCACGAAGACCCCGCCCACCGCCACCACGTCCCGCAGCCAGTCCGGCTGCACGGCCGTGGCCAGCGCCGAGCGCATCCCCGGCAGCAGCAGGAAGGCGAAGAACAGCGCCCCCACCCAGGCGCCGACGCCCAGCACCTCCCGCACCAGGCCGCGCGAATAGGCGATCAGCGCCGACACGGCGAGCACCAGCAACAGGACGCCATCGACCCAGGTCATGCGCCGGCCCCATAGCAGGCCCGGCGGATTCCCGTCACGCGGAGTCGGCACGGCTGGGGTGTGGCGCCGCGCGGCCCGCGGGAAAGCGCGGGAGCCCGGATTACGGCACCCCGGGCACGCAGCGCAGCCGCACGGCCCAGTTCTGCCGCCGCTCGGTCCAGACCCGTCCGCTCCAGCGCTCCACCAGGAAGATGCCGGGTTCCTCCACGGTGACGAGGCGGAACTGCCAGTCCGTCGCCTCGCGCGACCCGGCCGGCGACTCCATGGAGAAGCCGTAACTGCTACTGGTCGTGTGGGGAACCGGCTCCATCGGGGCGATGGTGTCGTAGCCGCCCCCGCGCGTGAACAGGCGGCTCACCCGCCCCTCGGTCACCTCCACCCGGAATTCGCTCGGCAGCCCCTCGGTTTCCGACCCCTCGATCAGCGCCACCCGGCACGGCGTCATCCATTCCTGCGACCGCGCCGGCGCCGGCGCGAGCACGACCGGGGCGAGCAGGCAGAGGAGGGGCGCGGCGGCGGCGACGGGCTTCATGGATGCTCTCTCCTGCTCCGGCAGCGGACCCCGGGGGTCCCGGCGCGGCGCGCGGTGCGGGCGACCGGGCGCGGGCCGGAAGGCTACATCGCCCCGTCGGGCGCGGCAAAACTCGTTACGGTTCCCGAGAAAGCCGGGCAGCCCCGGCGGAGAACCCCGGGAGCGGCGCCCCCCCGGCCCGGACGGCCCCGCTACCCTTCCCCGCCGCGCGCCTCCGCGAAGCGCACCGGCGCGCCGCGCGGGGCGCCGAGGATCTCGTCCTCCCGCATCACCGCCTCGCCGCGCAGGATGGTCATGACAGGCCAGCCCGTGCAGGTCATGCCCGCGAAGGGCGTCCACCCGCAGGGCGAGGCGATCCAGCTGTCCTCGATCGTCCGCCGCCGTCGCAGGTCCACCACCGTGAAGTCCGCGTCATACCCCGCCGCCAGCCGCCCCTTGCCGGTCACGCCATAAACCCGCGCCGGCCCCGCGCTCATCAGGTCCACCAGCCGCGCCAGGCTCAGCCGCCCGGCGGCCACGTGGTCCAGCATGATCGGCACCAGCGTCTGCACCCCCGTCAGCCCCGCCGCCGTGGCGGGCCAGGGCCGCTCCTTCGCCGCGCGCGGGTGCGGCGCGTGGTCGGAGCCGATGCAGTCCACCGTGCCGTCCCGCACCGCGGCCCAGGCCGCTTCCCGGTGGCGCTCGTCCCGGATCGGCGGGTTCATCACGGCATAGCCGCCCAGGCGGTCATAGGCGTCCGGCGCCACCTGGGTCAGGTGGTTCACCAGCAGCTCCGCCGTGGCGAGCTCCCGGTAGTCCTTGAGGTAGTCCAGCTCCTCGGCCGTCGAGACGTGCAGGATATGCGCGGGCCGCCCGGTCTTGTGCGCCAGCGCCATCAGCCGCCGCGTGCCCAGGAAGGCGCATTCCACGTCCCGCCATTCCGCGTGCAGCGCGTAGGGGCCGCCCCCCGCGAATTCCGGCTTGCGGGCCTGGAGGCGGAACTCATCCTCGGAATGAAAGGCGATGCGGCGGCGGCCGGCGCGCATTACCGCCTCCAGGCTGGCATCGTCCTCCACCATCAGGTCGCCCGTGGAGGAGCCGGCGAAGACCTTGATCGCGCAGACATTGGGCTGCAGCTCCAGCGAGGGCAGCTCGGCGATGTTGCCCTTGGTGGCGCCCACGTAGATGCCCAGGTCGCACCAGGCGTGCCCGGCCACGTAGTCCCGCTTGTTGTCCAGCGTGGTGCGGTCGGTGATGGCCGGCGAGGTGTTGGGCATGTCGAACACCGCGCACAGCCCGCCCAGCACGCCGCCGCGCGTGCCGCTCTCCAGCGTCTCGACGCTGTTGTCCGCCCCGGTGCCCTGGCAGGGGTCGCGCAGGTGGACATGCGGGTCGATCAGCCCGGGCAGGATGTGCAGGCCGGAACAGTCCAGGGTTTCCGCGGCGGAGGCGGTGCGCAGGTCCCCCAGCGCGGCGATGCGGCCGTCCCGGACGCCGATATCGGTCGACTCGGCGCCCCAGGGCAGGACGCAGGTGCCGTTGCGGAGGAGGAGGTCGTAGTGGGGCATGGCGAGTGGCCTCGGGTGACGTGGAGGAGGTGTGCCACTCGGAGGGACGCAGAAGAAGAGGCGTCAAGACCGTAACCAGAGAGTGTGACAAGCCCAAAATCTGACCAAAACAGGCAAAGAAATAGTACTGCTTTGATCTGTCTAGACTAGCCCTTTTCTGCGTTGCAATTTTGATGATTATTCTGAAGTGGAAGCAGAAACAGATATTGCAGCACCGCTAGTATACTTGGCTGTTTCGCTTCTGTGTTAGCCGTTGATTCGGAGCGGTCGATGTCCCTGACGCAACTGTTCTTGCCAGCTATTTGATTGCAGCCATCAGTACCACCATCCCGGAAAATCTCAGGAGCAGGAAAATTCTGGTAGCGTTACGAAAACAAATTGTGGTTTCGTAACGTCGCTTCATCTCTGGTGAGGGTGTCGTTGGAACTAACGACAGAGTGGGAAGCACGGCTTCCCGGACTTTCGCAACTGTGGGCCGCCACAAAGGGTGACCCTCGCGTGCGCGTCGCTGTGCTTGACGGACCGGTCGATCCAGCTCTTTTCGAAGGCGCTGGTATCTTACCGGCAGGTGCAAGTGAGCACGGCACATTGGTCACCTCGATTCTTTCCGGAACAGCCGCAGGTAATATCCCGGGGCTATCCCCCAAATGCACAATTTTAAATATCGAGATATTTAAAGATGGGAACGGATATGTTCTACCCTGCTCACAAAGCGATTTAGCTGAAGCGATAAACAAAGCCACCGACCTAGGAGCTCATATAATAAATATAAGTGCCTCGAAGCTGCTAGATGCAGCTGATGTTTCAGTTGACCTTCTGATGGCGGTAGAAGCCGCAACGAACCGCGGCATCCTCATTATCGCCGCAGCGGGCAATCAAGGATGTTCCTGCGACACAATACCCGCATCCATATCAGGCGTTCTAGCAGTAGGCGCACACGACTCGGAAAAGCTCCCACTTCCAATTAGTAATTGGGGGCAAAGTCATCGATCCGAGGGGTTAATCGCGCCTGGTCTTGCCATTCCAGGAGCCTGCGTTGACGGCGGGGTCTGTCGGAACACAGGCACAAGTTTCGCCTCTGCTGTTGTTGCCGGAATAAGTGCTCTCCTCATGAGTTTTCTCCTCAAGCGCGGGGAAAAACCAGATGGAATGCGCATTAAGCGCGTCCTCCTTGGTACATGTGATCCGTGTCGGCCTGAGAGCACAGAATTATGCGCCCCATTCTTGAGGGGAACTCTCAACGTCGAGAGCGCGTTCAACAATCTATCCAGTGGCTTTGCATCAGATTGCAACCCGGAGATGCCCATGGCCTCGCACACAACTGACCTCAGCCAGAACAGCCAACCAGCCCTAAAAGGCGCTCTCCTTGAGCCGTTGAGCGTGAACGCCGTTTCTTCCTTCCATCCTTTCGCCCCTGACGGCATTGTTCCTGCCGATTGTGGCTGCAGTTGTGCCAACAAAGCTGAGAAGGGGACAAAATGCACTTGCGAGGGAGCAAAGCGCCCCCAACTTGTCTACGCAATTGGCCGCCTAGCCGTAAGTTTCACTACCGCAGCTAGACGAGATTCTATTTGGCGTACTGTCAATGGGACGCGTGAAGGCGACCTAAAGTCCATAACAGACGAAGCTCTTCGCTCCTTGATGCAGGCAAATCCTTATCAGGCACAAGCTGTAGTCTGGACACTAACTCGCAGTGAAGTGCCGATGTACGCGATTGTCCCAATGGGCGCATTCGCCGCAGAAACCTACAAGTGGCTCGTCGAGGAATGGTCGGATCAGGATGTTGAGTTTGTTTCCGTCCCAGGCGTAATTGCGGGGCAGATGCAACTTTACGATGGCATGATGGTAGACATCCTAGTTCCCGATCTTCGAGGAATGTTCAGTTGGGAGCATACGCGGTATACTGATGCTCTCGTGGCGGCTCGCACCCAGGAAGCGTCCGAACTTCCTGAAGATCAAATCAGGCGGGAAATTGATCGTTTCCTCGGAAAGATTTTCTTCAGAATCAGGAATCGCGGCATAACGCCGGAGGAACGGGCTCTGAATGCCGCCGCCACAAATGCTTTCAATGTCAGCAACGTGATAGTGGATGCTGGCAGAGAAGGTCTTACTCTGAAGGATGTATCTGCTGAACGGAGCCCCTTAAATCGCCCTGGCAGCGAATACTATGACGTACTACTAACGTTCTTCAATCCTCGAGACAGGATCGGAACGGCGCCGCTCCTGGCTAGGCTGACGATCGATGTAAGTGACACGGTACCGGTCGTCATTGGCGAGCCTGTTATCTGGTACGAGTATTAGTCAACGCACGAAAGGAGAACAGAAATGAAACTTCCAATCCAGATGCCCACTGTAGCGAGGCAGACAACGCACTCAGATGTGCGCTCACCGGAAGCACGTTCCGGTAGCTCTGAAACCTTGAGCCCGGCAGGTTGTTGCGGGGTGAAGGTGTGTTTGCCTTTTGTTGGTTGCCAATGTCAGGGTGTTGAAAGTCCACTCTGCCCGTAGTCTCAAACCTCAGTTAAAGGAGAGATTTTTCATGCGCCTCCCCACCTATTCGCCTGGCATAAGGCACGGCGTCGATCAAGCGAGCGTGACCTTGATGCGCCCTCGCCAAGAAGGATTGGTGCAGCAATCGTGCAACCCTCTCGAATGGGTAGGCTGTGCCGCAGCCGTCGCTGCATGTAGTGCCCTTACTGGCCCGGCGCTTATCGCATGTGTGGCGGCCGCTGCTCCTGGCTGTGTCAAGTGTGTCAGTTAAGAGCGCGACTCTAACTTGTTAGGATGCTTTGCGGCCGAGCCAACTCGAGTGGCTTGGCCGTTTCTTGGGTCACCGCTTATAGAGAAGCGTGGCAATTAACATCATTTGATCACAAGAGCATCATGGCACAATTTGCAAAAAGCCATGGTAGAGTTTAGCGATTACTTAGATTTGGCGTATATCTTCGCTCGGGAGCGGCGAATGTTGGGATACTTACCAAACCTCGGCGTTAGGCTCGTGCTCGCCGTTTCTCGGAGGCAAATGGGCCAATTCCAGTAAGAGGCTGCAACGGAGAAATACCTTTTGCAGGATGGGGCGCTGAATAGCTGCCGCAACTACGCCCAGGCCGTCCGCCGTACCGTGACTGCCAACCTTGTGGAAAGCTCGCGAATTATCGGCGGTCACGATATTTCCTGCGCCGGCTCGCGGCGGAGGAAGTCTGCATCCGCGTCCTCGTGGATAGCCGCAAGCACGCCATCATGGCTGTTAGGGGGCAGGGACCCGGCCAGCCCTGAAACCTGTGGCCGCACCTACCGTCCGAACCGGCCAGGAGGGCGCCCACCACCGCAGGACGTGGCACGCCAGCCCCGAAATGGCACAAACGCGCGAAAATGCCACATCGCACGCGTCGCTTGCTTCCCAACCCGCTGAAATGATACGCTTCCTACGGGCAAAACACCCCGAACCGCACCCCCGCGGTAAGGAAGTAAGATGGTAAGGAAGTAAGGCGAACCCGCCCCGCCTTCGTCCCGCCACACCGCCCACACGACACTGCCCCCGCCTGCCTGCTAACCTCCCGGCACTCCAGCGGAGGCCCCTTCCGTGCCCGACGGAACCGTCATCACCCAGCCGCCCCCGCCGGTGGTCCTGCTGGAACGCCGCGGCCGCAACCGCCGCGTTTCCCCGCTGCTGCGCCGCATCCTGCTGCTGAACGCCCTGCCTCCCTTCCTGCTCGCGGCCTCGCTGCTCTACCTCGACCAGTACCAGAACGGCCTTCTGGCGGCCGAGGTCGCGGGGCTGCGCACCCAGGCCCGCATCTACGCCAACGGCGTGGCCGAGGCCGCGGTGCGCCTGGACAATGACCGCCCCGTGCTGGTGCCCGAACAGGCCCGCCCCCTCCTGCGCCGCCTGGCCGAACCCGCCCCCAACACCCAGGCCAAGCTGTTCGACAACACCGGCCTGCTGGTGGCCGACAGCCGCGTGCGCGAAGGCGCGGGCGGCAACATCGTGGCCGAACCCCTGCCCCCGCCCGACCCGCCCTCCGCCGTGGGCGGCCTCGCGGACCGGCTGGTGACCTGGCTGCTGCGCTGGGGGGCGCCCAAGGCGCCGGACGACGTGGTGGTGGATATCGGCCCCGACGCCCCCTCCTTCGATTGGCAGCCCGGCTTCGGCGGCAACGCCCAGGGCGGCACCGCCGCCGATCGGGCGGAGGAGCTGAAGCTCGCCCTGGAAGGCGGCGTGAACCCCTATGTCCGCCGCACCGCCGATGGCCGGCTGCTGGTCTCGGTCGCCGAACCCGCCACCCGCGCCAACCAGCCCGTCGGCATCGTGCTGCTGACCAGCGAGGCGCGCGAGGTCGACGGCCGCCTGGTGCAGATCCGCGGCTCCGTGCTGGCGCTGTTCGGCCTGGCCCTGGCGCTGACCGTGGCGCTCTCGGCCTATCTCGCCCGCACCCTGGCTTCGCCCATCCTGGGGCTGGCCCAGGCCGCGCGGGAAATGCGCCAGGGCAAGGGCCGCGCCGGCACCATCCCCCCCGCCCTGATGGCCCGCCAGGATGAGATCGGCACCCTCGCCCGCTCCTTCCAGGAAGCCGCCACCGCCCTCTGGGCCCGGGTGGACAGCAACGAGCGCTTCGCGGCCGACGTGGCGCACGAGCTGCGCAACCCCCTCACCTCCGTCCGCTCCGCGATCGAAACCCTGCGCCGGATCGAGAACCCCGACAGCCGCGCCCGCCTGCTGGCCATCATCGCCCAGGACGCGGTGCGCATGGACCGGCTGATCGGCGACATCGCCGACGCGTCCCGCGTGGATGCCGAACTCTCCCGCACCGCGACCGAGCCGGTAGACGTGGCCCCCATCCTCGGCACCCTGTCGGAACTGCACGACGCCACCCGCGCGGAGGAAAGCAGCCCCACCGTCACCCTGGACGCCCCGCCCGAGGGGTTGGTGGTGCGCGGGGTGGAAGGCCGGCTGGTGCAGGTGTTCCGCAACCTGCTGGGCAACGCCCTGTCCTTCTCGCCGCCGGGCAACACCGTGACCGTGCGCGCCCGCCGCACCGGCGCCGTGGTGGAGGTGAGCTTCGAGGATGCCGGCCCCGGCATCCCCGAGGCCAAGCTGGAAAGCATCTTCGACCGCTTCTATTCCGAACGCCCCCAGGGCGAGCAGTTCGGCCAGCATTCCGGCCTGGGCCTGAGCATCTGCCGCCAGATCGTGGAAGGCCTGGGCGGTCGCATCACCGCCGAGAACCGCCGCAGCCCCGACGGCGCCGTGGCCGGCGCCCGCTTCGTGGTGCGCCTGCCCGCAGCCTGACCCCAAGGCCGGCCATCACCCCGGCGCTGGCCACCACCGCCCTCGCCCCAGCGCCCGCCCGCTGCTCGCTGGACGCCCTGCCACCGCCCGGTCAACCTGCGGTCCCCCGCCTCCCGACCGCCCGAACGTCCAGCCGGTCGGGCACCCCCGCGCCCCCTGCCTCCCGCCGCCCGCCCGCGCCGCGATCGTTCCACCCCCGCTTGCATCCGCCCGCCGCCAGCGCTAGCCCGCAAGGCTCCGTCACCGCCCCCGAAAAGGAAGCCGCCGCTGTCCGGATCCACCACCGTGAGTGAGGAGGACGGCCTCCAGGTCGTGCTGTCCCCCGTGCAGCTCGCGGCCGTGCTGCAGGGCGCGACCCTGGGCGAGAGCGCTTCCCTGGGCACCCGGCTCTGGGGCGCGGTGACGGTGCTGGGCGGCGGGCTGGAGCTGGTGGGCTCCGCCGGCCTGCTGCTGACGCCCGAACCCACCATGATCACCAAGGCCGGCGGCGTGGCCCTGGGGCTGCATGGCGCCGACAACGTGTCCTCCGGCCTGCAGCAGGTCTGGACCGGGCAGCGCACGGTGACCATGACGCACACCGCCGTGGCCGCCGCGGCGCGTGCCATGGGCGCCAGCCCGGACCAGGCCGACACCACCGGCATGGTGGTGGACATGCTGGTGCCGCTCTTCGTGGCTGGCGCGGTGGGCGCCGCCCGGGCGCTGGCGGTGCGCGGCGGCCGGCTCAGCCTGGCGGCGGAGGAGGCTGCCGGCGGCCACACCATCGCCCGCCATGTCGGCCGCACCGAGGCGCAGCTGCGCGCCCGCCTCGCGGCCGAGACCAAGATCCCCGCCGCCACCACCTTCCGCTCCCTGGCCGAGGCCGAGCGCTTCGTCAGCCAGGTGATGCGCGCCAGGGCCGCCGACATCGCCAGCTGGGCCCACACCGCGGCCCCCGGCGCCACCAAGGCCTTCACCCAGGATGCCGGGCAGGTCGTGGGGCGCGGCGTGGTGCGGGCCACCGGCGCGCTGCAGGACATGACCAAGCTGCGGGTGGTGCTGCGCAAGACGGCGGTGCAGGGCCGGATCTACTTCGTGCTCACCGCCTTTCCCGTGCCCTGAGAACGGCGCCCGCCATGCCCGACCCGGACCCCTTCCCCGCCCTGGCGCATTTCCTGGACGCCTACATGCACCTCGACTGGGCGGAGGAGGATGCCGACCTGCCGGAGGTGGTAGCCCGCTTCCGGTCGGTGGAACCCGCCGCGGCCATCGCGGCCACCCGCGACGACATCCGCCGCTTCCTCCGGCAGCCCGACGCCGAGGCCGCCTACGCGCGCAGCTTCCCCATGGCGCCGGTGCCCGGTGGCTGGAACCTGTCGGCGCGGCAATGGCTGGAATGGCTGGAGACGCTGCTGGGCTGATGCCGGCCGGCGGCGCCAGAATATTCAGGCCGCGGCCAAGGGGGCTCCGCCCCCTCGGGCTCCCCCGCGAGGGGCTTTCAACTCCTCGACCCCAGGAGCGCTCCGCGAGGAGGAGTTGCGGCCAGGGTCGCGCCGGGGGCCGCCACGATCCGGATGCCCGTCATCGCAGGGTCCGGGGAGGTCCTATCTTGCAGATCGGGCAAGGGTTTCGCCCTCGCCCCGGGGGTCCAGGGCAGTGCCCTGGCGATCCATACCCCCGAAGAACCGGCCCACGGGCCGGCTCGCAGCACGGGCCGCCGATGGCGGCCCGATGCCATTCAGCGGCGGAGGTTGAGCCGCCCGATCAGGGACTCGTAGCGGCCCTGGTTCTTGCGCTTCACATAGTCCAGCAGCCCGCGCCGCTGGCCCACCAGCACCAGCAGCCCGCGCCGGGAATGGAAGTCCTTGGCGTGGGTCTTCAGGTGTTCGGTGAGGTTGGAGATGCGCTCGCTCAGGATCGCGACCTGCACTTCGGGCGAGCCCGTGTCGCCGGGCTTCTGGGCGTATTCGGCAATAAGCGCGCTGCGGCGCTCAGCGGTGATCGACATCGGAGGACTCCGGTTGGTCGTGGACGGGAACGCCCTGGGTCAGCCACCGCTCCGGACGCAACAAGCCGTCCGAGAGCAGGCCCAAGCCCACCAGGCGCCCCCCCGCCAGCACGCGCACCAGGCCCCCATCGGGGTTGGCGGCGGGCGGAACCCGGCCCATGAACTCCACCAGGGACAGGTCCTGGCCGAAGGAAAGGCGGGCGGCCTCCGCCTCGGTCACGGCCAGAGCCGGGATGTCGGCCAGCGCGGTCGTGACGGGGAGCAGGAGGTCCGGGGAAGGAGGCGGGCCATCGCCCGTTGCGGTCACGCTGTCAAGCGAAACCGCGTGGGATTCGTGGAAAGGCCCCACCCGCAGCCGCCGCAGCGCCGCGATGTGCCCCACCGTTCCCACCGCCCGGGCCAGATCCCGGGCCAGGGCGCGCATATACACGCCCTTGCCGCTCTCCACCGCGAAGATGGCGGTGTCGGCATCCACCCGCTCGATCAGCTCGAAGAGGTCCACCCGGGCCGGGCGCGGCATCAGGACAGGCGCGTTGCCTTCCCGCGCCAGATCATAGGCCCGCTGCCCGTCCACCTTCAGGGCGGAATAGGCCGGCGGCACCTGCATGATGTCGCCGCGGAAGGCCGGCAGCGCCTCGCGGATCGCCTCGTCCGTAGGGCGGGCGTCGTCCGTGGCCGTCACCTGCCCGTCCGCGTCATCGGTGTCGCGGGCTTCGCCGAAGCGCAGGGTGAAGTGGTAGGCCTTGGTGCCGTCCATCACGTAGGGCACGGTCTTGGTGGCCGCCCCGAAGGCCACCGGCAGCAGCCCGGTGGCCAGCGGGTCCAGCGTGCCGCCGTGGCCCGCCTTCTGCGCCTGGAAGGCGCGCTTGACGCGGTTCACCACCTCCGTCGAGCCGATGCCGGAGGGCTTGTCGATGATCAACCAGCCGTCCAGCGGCCGCCCCTTGGGCTTGCGGAACTGTCCCCCGCGCCCGCCGGGCCGGCCGCCGCCATGCCCCCCCGGACGCCCGCCCCGCTGCGGCCCCCGCTGCTCGCCTGCCATGGCGGAAACTCCTCGATGATCGCGTGTCGGGGCGCGGCCTATCACGGACGCGCCGCGGCGCGCAGGCCCCGCCACGCAGGGGAGAAACGCGCCAGGGCGCCCGGCGGTGCGGTGTTCGCGCCGCCCTTCCGGCCGCGATCACCCTCCCGGGCGGGCGCCGTCCTCCGGCGTGGCTCCGGGCCGGCGGGGACGGTTTCTCCTCAAATGCGCCCGGCCGGACGATGCCTCGCTCCCCGCGTCCCTGAGCCGGACGACGCCCCGTTGCCCAGGGCCCCGGGCGGAACGGCGCTTCACTTCCCGGGCGACCCGGCCAGGCGGCGCCCCGCTCAGCCCGCTCCGGCGGTTTCGGCGGGGGCCGCCTCCACCCGCCGGATGAAATCGCCGAAGAGCCGCGCCAACTCGCCCTCCGCCGCCTTCCACTCGGCCCGGTCCCAGTCCTCCAGCAGCCCGCCACCCGGGCCGCGTCCCTGGGCCACGACGTGGTGGACCTCGTTGCGGGGAAACAGCCGCGCCACCGCCTCGGCCGTCACCGGCGTGTGGATCACGTCGTTGCCGGGCACCAGCAGCACCGGTGCGCGGATGGAGCGCAGGTCGGCCTCGCTGGCGCCGATCACCGGCTGGTCGGCGCCGCGCGTGAAGTAGTCCTTCCAATGGGACATGACGCGGATGAACTCTTCCGGCCGCATCGCGATCAGCCGCGCGCGGTTTTCCGGGCGCGCCTCGATGCGTTCGCGGAAATGCTCGGTGTCGCAGACGGCCGCCATGCCGCCGCGGCGCGCCGCCTCGATAAACTGGCCGTAGTAGGTCTCGGCCAGGCGCTCCGCCGCCGTGTGCCCGCCGGTGACGCGCCAGAGCAGCAGCCCCTTCGCCGCCTCCGGATGGCGCAGCGCGAAGAGGATGGCCAGCCGGCAGCCGGCCGAGGAACCGCCCACGAAGGCCGAGCGGGCGCCGAGATGCTGCAGCAGCGCGTGGAGGTCGTCGGCCCAGATCTCGTACTCGGACTCCTCGCCCTCGATCGCGACGTCGGAGGCGCCGCAGTTGCGCCGGTCGTGCAGCAGCACGCGGTGCCCCTCGGCGGCCAGGGCCCGGGCGATCGGCACCAGCTCGTCATAGGGGCGCCGGCTGCCGGGCGAGAGCGACACCCAGGCACCCCCTTCCCCGATCACCTCGTAGTTGATGTGGATGCCGCGAACTTCGGCGAGTGGCATGGCGAGGCCTTCCCTTTTTCCCCAAGCCCCGTCGAGCACGATCGACGAAGCAGCACGTGCCGGTTTGTGTCCCGGCTGTCCCTTCGGCGGCGCCTGCCGGCGCGCGCCCCGGCGCTATTCCGGCTGGATGCCGGCCGCCCGCACCAGCTCGGCGTAGCTGCGCACCTGATCCACCAGCACGCTGCGGTACTCGGCCGCCGTGCTGCCGCCGGGCTGCAGGCCCAGCGCGTCCAGACGCTCGCGCATGGCGGGCAGCGCCACCGCGGCCGCGACCTCTGCCTGCAGGCGATCCAGGATCGGCGCGGGGGTGCCGGCGGGGGCGAGCATGCCGTACCAGCCGCCATCCATCTGCAGCTCGGGCATCCCCTCCTCCACCACCGTCGGCAGCTCCGGCAGGAAGGCGGCGCGGCGGCGGCCGGTATAGGCGAGGGCGCGGATCTTGCCGGCGCGGATATGCGGCAGCGACAGCGGCGGCGTCAGGCACATCACCTGCACCTCGCCCGCCAGCAGCGCCGTGATCGCCGGGCCGGCGCCCTTGTAGGGCACGTGCACCATGCGCAGCCCGGTGCGGAAGTTGATCATCTCCGCCGCCAAGTGCAGCCCGTTGCCCACGCCGGGCGAGGCGTACATCAGCTCGCTGCCGTGCTGCCGGCCATAGCGCACCAGATCGGCCAGGCTGTGCACGGGCAGCGCCGGGTTCACCCCGATGATCAGCGCTTCCGTGGAGCAGATCATGGAAACCGGCGCGAAATCCCCCAGCGTGTCGAAGGGCAGGTTGCGGTACATGCTGGGATTCACCGCGAAGGAGCTGGAGGTGACCAGCAGCGTGTAGCCGTCGGGCGGCGACTTCGCGACGAGGTTGGCGCCGATGGTGCCGTTGGCGCCCGGCCGGTTCTCCACCACGAAGGGCTTGCCGAGCTGGGCGCCCAGCTGCTGCGCCACGAGGCGCGCGATGGTGTCGGGCGCCCCGACCTCGAAGGGAACGATGATCCGCACGGGGCGGGACGGGTAGTCCTCGCTCCGCGCCGGCCCGGTCTCGAGCACGGCGCAGCCGAGCGCGCCCGCACCGGCCAAGAAGACTCGCCTCAACATGACTTTCCTCCCCGAAGCGCGGCCGGCCCGTTTGCGGGTCCTGGCCGTGAATGTCCGATGCCTTCGTTCTGCTGTTCTCGCTTCCCTGCTCGCGGTTTTCCCTGGCCGCCGCGGCCCTAGCCGGTGGCGGCGAGCGGCTTTCCGCCGGCGGTGGCGGGCTTGGCCCCCACCAGCACGAAGGCGATTCGGCAGGGTTCGGTGCCGCGGTTGATCCAGTTGTGGATGGTGCCGCGCTGCACCAGCACGTCGCCGGCCTTGAGGTGCACTTCCGTGTCGTCCAGCGCCATGTCGATCTCGCCCGAGATCACCACGGCGTAGTCGATGGAATCCGTGCGGTGGTTGCGCGGCGTCACGCCGGGCGCGTATTCGACGACGCGGAACACCGTTCCCGCGTCGAGGCTGGTGCCGACCGCCCGGCGGGCGGCGTCCTCATTCCCGTCATTGTCGGCCGGCACGGATTCCGTGGTCCAGATGACGCAGCCGGCCTGACCCGGACGGCCGGACACGATGTTGTCCGAGATTTCGTCGAACCGCACCACCGACTTACCCTGCGGATCATGTCCGGTGACCACGCGGCGGATCGCCAGCGCCATGCACGCCTCCCTGCTTCATCGCGGCGGCTCTGTGTCCGCCCTCGCAACGAGGTTCGCAGGATTTCACCGCTCGTAGCAAGGCAGGGCGGGCATCTGGCAGGGGAAGCGGCCGGCTGCGGGCCGCCGCCGCCATGACGGAAGAAGGTCGGGGGAGTGAACTCCCCCGATCCCCCTCCTTTTTCGGGGGTTTCCGGCGCTCAGTGGCGGAAGTGGCGCATCCCTGTCATCACCATGGCCAGCCCCGCCGCGTCGGCCGCGGCGATCACCTCCGCGTCGCGCACGGAGCCGCCGGGCTGGATCACCGCCGTGGCGCCCGCCGCCGCCGCCGCCTCCAGACCATCGGCGAAGGGGAAGAAGGCGTCCGACGCCACCACCGAGCCCTGGGCCAGCGGCGCCTCCAGCCCCGCCGCCCTGGCCGCCTCGGCCGACTTCCAGGCGGCGATGCGGGCGCTGTCCACCCGGCTCATCTGCCCCGCGCCGATGCCCACCGTGGCGCCGCCCTTGGCATACACGATGGCGTTGCTCTTCACGTGCTTGCACACCCGGAAGGCGAAGAGCAGGTCGGCCAGCTCCGCCTCCGTGGGCGCGCGCTTGGTCACCACCCGCAGTTCCGCCACCGACACCCGCCCGCTGTCGCGCGACTGCGCCAGGAAGCCGCCCGACACGGAGCGGAACACGGTTCCCGGCGCCGCCGGGTCGGGCAGCCCGCCGGTCAGCAGCAGGCGCAGGTTCTTCTTGCGGGCGAAGACCGCGCGCGCTTCGGCATCGGCGTCGGGGGCGATCACCACCTCGGTGAAGATGGCCGCGATCTTCTCGGCGGCGGCTGCGTCCAGCACGCGGTTGGCCGCCACGATGCCCCCGAAGGCCGAGACCGGATCGCAGCGCAGCGCCTTGTCCCAGGCGGCCGCCAGGTCGTCCGCCATCGCGACGCCGCAGGGATTGGCGTGCTTCACGATCACGATGGCCGGCGCCTCGAACTCCGCCACCGCCTCGAAGGCCGCGTCCGTGTCGTTGAGGTTGTTGAAGCTCAGCTCCTTGCCCTGCACCTGCTCGGCCGTGGCGATACCCCGGCGGTGCGTGGCATCGGTGTAGAAGGCGGCGCGCTGGTGCGGGTTCTCGCCGTAGCGCAGGGTCTGCCGCAGCACGCCCGGCAGGCTCAGCCGCGGCGGGAATTCCTGGCCTTCCTGCCCGGCGAACCATGCGGCGATGGCAGCGTCGTAGCCCGCGGTGCGGGCATAGGCCGCGGCCGCCAGCTGCCGCCGCAGGGCCAGGCTGGTGCCGCCGGCGGCCAGCGCCTCCACCACGGCGCCGTACTGCGCCGGCGCCGTCAGCACCGCGACATGGGCGTGGTTCTTAGCGGCTGAGCGGATCATCGCCGGTCCGCCGATGTCGATGTTCTCGATGCAGTCGTCGAAGGAGGCGCCGCGCGCCACCGTGGCCTCGAAGGGGTACAGGTCCACGCAGACCAGGTCGATCGGGGCGATCGCGTGCTGCTCCGCCTGCGCCACGTGCGAGGCGTCGTCGCGGCGGAACAGCAGCCCGCCATGCACCTGCGGCACCAAGGTCTTCACCCGCCCGTCCAGGATTTCCGGGAAGCCGGTGTGCTCGCTGACATCCTTCACCGGCAGGCCGGCGGCGCGGATCGCGGCCGCAGTGCCGCCGGTGGAAAGCAGCTCCGCCCCGTGTTCCACCAGGGCGCGGGCGAATTCCAATAGCCCCCCCTTGTCCGAGACGGAGAGCAGGGCGCGGCGGATCGGGAGGGTGTCGCTCATGCCGGGGCTTTTCTGCCGCCCGCCGCACCGCCGCAAGAGCCGTGCGCGGGCAGGCAGCCCTGCGGCCGCACCGCCAGGCGCATCAAAGGTGCTTCAGCTTGGCCAGATTCAGCTCGGTGACCGCGGTCATGGCGCATTCCACGTGCAGCACCGCGCGCGGCGGCAGGATGCGCACCGCGCCGTTCCCGCTCTGCACCCGGAACTGGAACTGGGAACACGGCACGCCCGCCCCCGTGTTCCAGGCCCCTGGCAGGGCATAGACGATGCGGAGCTGGTTGTTGGCGGCGCCGCGGCTGGTCCGCACGGCCACCCCGGAGCCCGCCGCGCTGCGGCGATACGCGTCGGTGTCCTCGTAGGTGATCCTGCCGCGGTAGCCGAAGGCTTCGCGCAAGGTGCTGCGCAACGGCGCGCCGAACACCGTGCGGGGGTCGCCTGCATCGGCCACGCTGCGCTTGGCGACATTGCCCACCAGGAAGAGCCGGTCGATCCGGCCCCCGAGCATGCCCGTCATCCGCCGCCCCACGGACATGAACTCGTCCGCGGTGGTCAGCAGGGTGGCGTGGAAGCCCGCCATGCCCTGGTGCAGCGTGCTGGTGGCGATCACCGCCATGCAGGATTGCACGTTGGGAAAGGTGAGGGCCGACCCGACGCTGAAATGGTCCTCGTTGAGGTAGTCCGGCATCGTTCCGCCTCCAGACCGGCGCGGACGCTAGAATTCCAGCGGGTGGGAAACAAGTGCGACGGGCGCCCGCGCCATGGCCTGGCCGCGCCCCCGGTGATGGGCCAGTGCCGCGGCGCGGTGGGCGCGGTTCCGTGCCCGTGCTGCCCCGTGCCTCAGCTCCAGGCGCGCCAGAAGAACCCGATCGTGGTGGCGATGCTGAACAGGATGATGAACAGCCGCAGCCGCTCCGCCGGCACCCGCCGCGCCAGCCGTGCGCCGAAATAGCCACCCACCACGGCGCCCACCAGCATCAGCAGGGTTTCCGGCCAGTGCACGGGCGCGAACAGGGCGAAGCACACCACCGCCACGGCATTGGCGACGCTGACCAGCAGGGTGCGGGCCGCACTCATGGCGCGCACGTCCATGTCGCCCAGCAGGCTCCACATCGCCATCATCATGATGCCGACGCCGCCGCCGAAATACCCCGCATAGACCGAGAGCAGCACCTGCGCCGCCAGCACCACCCCCGTCCCGATCCGCACCCGCCGGCGCAGCGCGGCGCCGAGCTGCCGGCCGAAGGCGAAGGCCAGCGTGCCCACCAGCAGCAGCCAGGGCAGCAGCCCGTCGAAGGCGCGCGTCGGCGTCACCAGCAGCAGCACCGCCCCCACCAGCCCGCCCACGAGGCTGATCAGCAGCAGCACGCGCAGCGGGATGCCGTCCAGCGGGCGGAACTCGTCGCGCCAGGCCCAGGCGCTGGCCAGGGTGCCCGGCAACAGGGCGATGGTGCTGGACGCATTGGCGGACAGGGCGGGCAGCCCCACCAGCACCATGGCGGGAATGGTGACAAAGGAGCCGCCGCCCGCGGCCGCGTTCATGGCGCCTGCGAGAAGCCCGGCCCCCAGCAGGATCAGCGTCGTTTCCATCCGCCCGGAGCTTAGGCCCGGTTCGGGACGGGGGGAACATGGGTGCCCCGCCGCGGGTCCCGCGGGCGGGACCGGGCGCCCCGGAACGGCCGCTCAAAGCTCGCCCGGTTCCCGTGGCAGGGCCGCGGCAGCCGTGCTCTCAGCCGGCCGCCTCGGCCATCTCCCGTTCCGTCTCGTCCGGCTCCATGCCGTCGAGGTACTGCACCTCTTCCTTCGAAGCGCCGAGCTTGCGCCAGTCCTCGGTCTTCGGCACCACGCCCTGGTAGGAGCGGAGCTTCGCCTGCGGCAGCTTGTCGCGCGTCTGGCCGATCGGCTCGCCCCCCTCCTCGAAACGCGCCAGCGCGTCCAGCATGATGCGCCGGAACTGCACCACGGCGATGTCGCTGGCACCCAGCCGCTCGCTCGTGCGGTCGGCGATCGGGCCCATGCTTTCCCACATGGCGATGTCCTGGTTCGGGATCCCCGGGATGCCGGTGAAGCTGTCGCCGCTCTTCATCCACGCGCGGTCCTGCAGGTAGTCGTTGGAAGCGTGCCGCTTGATCGGGCGGAAGTTCTCGTCCACGTCCACCCCCACCTCCACGACGCAGAACTTGCGCCAGGCCGCGGTGGAGATCGCTTCCCGGCTCTCGTGCCAGGCGATGAAGTGGAAGTAGCTGTTCTGGTCGTCCTTGGGCACGATCACGGTGGCCACGTTGTAGGTTGCGTTGGGCGGGATCAGCGCCGTGAAAGGGGCAACAAAGGTCGTGATGCGGACGTAGTCCTTCACCGCCGCCTCGGTGATCGGCCGGCGGATCGCGGCGTAGCGCATGCCGTAATTCGTCACCTGCACCTGGATGCGCGGGTTCTTGTCGGTGGAAGGGCGCACCCAGTGGGTGTCCTTGGCCTCCGCCTCGCCGCGCGCCGGCCGCATGTCCGAGGAATGCAGGGAGGAGGAATGCGCGCTGTCGATCTGCCCTTCCATGATCTGGGCCCAGTTGCAGGGCAGGTCGATGCGGACGATCGCGGCATGCGCCTCGGGGGTCGGCGCCCAGGGCGGGGGCTCGAATTCCGGCATGTCCTCCGGCGCGCCCATGAAGACGAACACGAAGCCGCCCGCCTCGCGCGTCGGATAGCTCTTGTGCTTCACACGCTCGGCGAAGCCGCTGCCCTTGGGCTCGGAGGGCATCTCGGTGACGTTGCCGTCCACGTCGATCTTCCAGCCATGGTACAGGCAGCGCAGCCCGCATTTCTCGTTGCGGCCGAAGGCGAGCGACGCCTTGCGATGCGGGCACATCTCGCCGAGCACGCCGACGCGGCCATTGGTGTCGCGATAGGCCACGAGCCTCTCGCCGAAGAGCGTCACGCGCACGGGCTTGCCGTCCGGCTCCGCCACCTGTTCGGACAGCAGGGCGGGGACCCAGTGGCGGCGCATCAGGCGGCCCATCGGGGCATGGCCCTCGACGCGCGTGAGCAGATCATTCTCCTCGGCCGTCAGCATCCGCTGGGTCCTCCAAAGGCATGGCGACGCCGATATAGTTAGTTTACTAAGGGGATGGAAGTCTCCTCCTGGCCAGCGCCTCCGGGTCCCGATGGTATCCTGGGGCGGGAAGCGAGGCGGGTTCTGGATCATCGGAGGACCGCAGCACCTGCCACTTGATGGATAATCCTTAGTATTCTAAGTGTGTGCCGTGTTCCCCGCGCTGGAACAGAAAGGGACTGCCCTTGGATCAGGACGGCACCGAGCTGATGTCCCTGCGCGTCACGCGCTGCGAGGCGGCGGCCGACGGCATCCAGCTCTTCGAGCTGCGGCACCCGGACGGTTCCGAGTTGCCGCCCTTCACCCCCGGCTCGCATCTCTCGGTGAAGGTGCCCTCGGGCGCCATGCGCAACTACTCCCTCAGCAACGACCCGCATGAGCGGGACCGCTACGTCATCGCCGTGAAGCGGGAAGCGGGCGGGCGCGGCGGCTCCGTCGGGCTCATCGACGGCGTGCAGGCCGGCGACACGCTGGACGTGTCCGTTCCGCGCAACCTCTTCGAGCTGGATGCGAGCGCCCCGGCGTTCATCTTCGTCGCCGGCGGCATCGGCATCACGCCGATCCTGTCCATGATCCGCTACCTCACCGCCGGCGGCGACAAGCCCTGGCACCTCTACTACCTGACCCGCAGCCCGGGGCTCACCGCCTTTCTGCCAGAGCTGAGCGCCGCGGAGTTCGCGGAGCACGTCACGGTGCACCACGACGAGGGCGATCCGGCCCAGGCCTTCGACCTGTGGCCGGTTTTCGAGGAACCGACGGAGGCGCATATCTACTGCTGCGGCCCGCGGCCGCTGATGGATGCCGTGCGCGACATGACCGGCCATTGGGACGAGACGGCCGTGCATTTCGAGGATTTCGGCTCCGACCTCGTCCGGCCGCGCCCCGACGACAAGCCCTTCCGCATCCGCCTGGCCGCCAGCGGCGCGGAGCTGGAAGTGCCCGTCGGCACCACCATCCTCGAAGTGCTGCGCGCGCACGGGCAGCGTGCCCCCTCCTCCTGCGAGAGCGGCACCTGCGGCACCTGCCGTACCCGCTACCGCGAAGGCGAGGTGGACCACCGCGACCTCGTGCTGACCGAGGGCGAGCGGAAAACCAGCCTGATGGTCTGCGTGAGCCGCGCCACTTCCGATCTGCTGGTGCTGGACCTCTGACGGTGGCGGGTGAGGTGATCCGCCTTGGGGTCATCGGGCTCGGCCGGGCCTTCATGCTCATGCTGCCGACGCTGGTGCACGACCGGCGCCTGCGCCTGACTGCCGCCTGCGACCCGCGGCCCGAGGCGCTGGACCGCTTCCGCGCGGATTTCCCCGGCTCCCGCACGCATGCGGCGGCCGAAGACCTTTGCGCCGATCCGGAAGTGGATGCGGTCTACGTCGCCAGCCCCCACCAGTTCCACCTCGCCCACCTGCGTGCCGCCGCGGCGCGGGGAAAGCACGTGCTGGTGGAAAAGCCGATGGCGCTGGCGCTAGAGGATTGCGCCGCGATGGTGGCCGCGGCGCGCGGGGCCGGCATCCACCTCCTGGTCGGGCACAGCCATTCCTTCGATGCGCCCTATCTGCGGACGCGGGAGATGATCCGCAGCGGGGCCTTCGGCGCGCCGCGCATGATCACGGCGATGAACTTCACCGACTACCTGTACCGCCCCCGCCGCCCCGAGGAACTGGACACGGAGCAGGGCGGCGGCGCCATCTTTTCCCAGGCACCGCACCAGATCGAGGTGGTGCGGCTGCTCGCCGGCCGCCCCGCGCGTTCCATCCGCGCCGCGGCTTCCGTCTGGGACCCCGCCCGGGGCACGGAGGGCGCCTATCAGGGCTTCATCGACTTCGGCGACGGGCTTTCCGCCAGCCTGACCTATAACGGCCACGCCCATCTCGACACGGACGAGTTCCAGGACTGGACGGGGGAGATGGGCCTGCCGCGCGACCCGGCGCGCTACGGCGAGGCACGGCTGGCGCTGCGCGGCGTGTCCTCCCGCGCGGAGGAAGCGGCCCTGAAGAACCGGCGCGCCTACGGGCTGACGCTGGATGCCGCCGAGGCGCGCCGGGCGCCGCCGCCGCCCGCCCACAACCATTTCGGCCTGGTGATCGCCTCGCTGGAAGGCGCGGATCTTCGCCCCACCCCGCGCGGCGTGATGGTCTATGCCGATGGCGAGCGCCGCTTCGAGGCGCTGCCGCCCCCCGCCGTCGCGCGGGCCGAGGTGGTGGACGAGCTCTTCGCCGCCGTGGTCCACGGCATCCCGCCGCTGCATTCGGGCGAATGGGGCATGGCCACGACCGAGCTCTGCCTCGCCCTGCTGCAATCCGCGCGGGAAGGCCGGGAGATCGCGCTGCACCATCAGCCGGACGACGCGGCGCGGTAAGGAGGACATCCAGCATGGCAGAGCGAACCCTGACGCGGCGGGCGGGCCTGATGCTCGGCCTCGGCGCCGCGACCGGCCTGCGCGCCACCGGCGCGACGGCGCAGGCGCGCAACGTGGCGCGCGTGGTGGTGCCCTATGCGCCCGGCGGCACCACGGACGTGACGGGACGGCTGATCGCCAACCCGGCCGCGGAAGGGCTGGGCCAGACCTGGGTGATCGAGAACCGCTCGGGCGCCAACGGCGCGATCGGCGCGGGCGAGGTGGCGCGCGCCGCGCCGGACGGCAGCACGCTGCTCTACTCGAACGAGGTGCACATCCTGCTGAAATACGTGCAGCGCGGCGTGCCCTTCGACTCCCTGGCCGATTTCACGCCCGTGCTCCGGACCGTGCGCATTCCCTATGTGTTAGTGGGCGGCCCCGCCATGCCGCAAACGGAGGTGCGGGCGGTGATCGACGCGCTGAAGCGCGAGCCGGGCCGCTATTCCTTTGCCGGCTCCACCCTCGGCTCGGTGGGGCAGATCGGCGCGGCGGCGCTGGGGCAGAAGCTGGGCGCGGAGTTCACGATCGTGGCCTATCGCGGCACGGCGCCGGCGGTGAACGACGTGATCTCGGGCGCGGTGGCGGTGATGATCGCGCCGCTCGGCGCCGTGCAGCCGCTCATCGCCGGCGGCCAGCTCAAGGCCTATGCCGTCACGGCCCGGGCGCGCGTTGCCATCCTGCCCGATGTCCCGACCATGACGGAGATCGGCTTCCCCGAGATGGTGTTCGACGGCTGGACCGCGATCTGGGGTCCCAAGGGCCTGCCCGCCGGGCGGATGGCGGAGATCCACAGGGCCGTCTCGGCCACGCTGAGGGACCCCGCGGTGGTCCAGCGCCTGACCGACCTCGGCTGCGAGCCGATCGCGGAAAGCAGCGCCGACTTCGCCCGCTTCCAGGTGGCCGAGCAGGCGCGCAACGCGGCCATCATCGAGGCTGCCGGCATCAGGCCGGAATAGCAGGAGACGAATCGTGTCGCTCATCCGCATCGAACCCCGCAAGGACGAGGCCTCCGGCCGGTTCTTCCTCGAGATCTACAGCCCGCACGACGCCGCCGCGCCCTTCGTGACCACGCAGCCGCGCTATGCCTCGGCGGCCGCGGCGGAAACGGACACCATCGCCATCCTCGCCGCCGCGGCCAGCGCGCCGCGCAAGGCGAACGGGTAAAGCGAGGAACGGATCATGTCGAAGCTTCCCCTGTCGCTGGCCATCGGCGACTACGACCGCATCCGTCCCATCGCGGACGGCACCGTGCAGATCGACGGCGTCGATCCGGTGATGAGCATCCTCGACCCGGAGGAAATCTTCTTCCGCGCCTTCAAGTTCGCGGATTTCGACATCTGCGAGCTGTCGCTTTCCTCCTTCACGGTGAAGACCGCCGCGGGGAACTGCCCCTATGTCGGCATCCCCGTCTTTCCCTCCCGCGCCTTCCGGCACACCTCCGTGTATATCCGCACGGATCGCGGCATCGCGCGGCCGGAGGACCTGAAGGGGCGGCGGATCGGCGTGCCGGAATACCAGCTCACCGCCAATGTCTGGGTGCGGATGATCCTGGAGGAGTACGGCGTTTCGCCCGCCGACGTGACCTGGGTGCGGGGCGGCTACGAGCACCCCGACCGCGAGGAGAAGATCGCCCTGGCCCTGCCGCCCGAGGTCAGGCTGGAAAGCCTGCCGGCCGGGCAGACCATCTCCTCGGCCCTCGCGGAGGGCACGCTGGACGCGGTGGTCGGCCCCCGCGCCCCGTCCTGCTTCGAGCAGGGCCATCCGCATGTGGGGCGGCTCTGGGAGGACCCGATCGCGGTGGCCTCCGACTGGTATCGCAACCACCGGATGTTCCCGATCATGCACCTGCTCGGCATCCGGCGGGACGTGGCGGAGCGGCACAGCTACCTGCCCGGCGCCCTGTTCAAGACCTTCGAGGAAGCCAAGTCGGTGGCGATGGCCAGGCTGTCCAACACCGCCGCCACCAAGGTCACGCTGCCCTTCGTGGAGGAACAGCTGGGCCGCGCCCGCGCGCTGATGGGCGACGATTTCTGGAGCTATGGGCTCGAGCCCAACCGCCACGTGCTGGACGCCTTCCTGGCGGCGCACCACGCGCAGGGACTCTCCGCCCGCCGCCTGCAACCGGAGGAACTGTTCCACCCCGCCTCGCTGGAGGTGTTCCGCCTGTGACGGCGTGGGCCCTGGACCATCGCCCCGGGCCGGGCGTGCGGGGCCGCCTGTCCGGCCGCCGGCGCAGGGCCTGAACCCCTCGCGATGTCGCAGGACGCATCGCCCCGGCCCCTGCCCTTCGAGGAAAGCCTCGGCTTCCTCGTGCGCGACCTGAACCGCCTGATCCAGCGGGAGATCGGGGCGCAGATCAGCGTCCACGGCGTGTCGCCGGGTGCCTGGTACTTCCTGCGCATGCTGTGGGAGGAGGATGGGCTCACCCAGCGCGAGCTGTCGCAGCGCATCGGCATGATGGAGCCGACCGCCGTGGTCGCGCTGCGCGGCATCGAGGCCGAGGGCTGGATCCGGCGGGAGCGGAACGCGCAGGACCGGCGCAAGGTCCATATGTACCTGACCCCGGCCGGGTGGGCGCTGCGCGAAAAGCTGCTGCCGATCGCGCATGCGGTCAACGCGCAGGTCGTGCAGGGGCTGACGCCGGACGAGGCGAACTTCCTTCGCGCCCTCCTCCGCCGCGCGCGGGCGAATTTCGGGCCGGGCATGGCGGAGGAGGGCTGACGCGCGTCCTGGCCGGCGGGGTGGGCTTTGGCCGGCGAGAGCAGGAAGCCGGGGGGAAGTATCCCCCCGAACCCCCTTCTATTTTCGGAAGTTTTCGGGGCGCGCCGGTTGCTGGCGGGGCTCCACCAAACTTCCGAAAAAAGGAGGGGGCCCGGGGGAGTTCACTCCCCCGGCCTTCTTTCCCCCTTCAGCCCGCAGGCCGGCCCCGCTCGGCGATGTCCCACCACACCCCGGCCATCAGCCCCAGCCCTTCGCGGAACAGCGACCCCAGCCCGTGCTCGTCCGGCCCGTGCTGGCCGCAGCCGCCATAGGAATGCGGGATCCACATCACGGGCGTGCCCAGCACCTCGCGGAAGTATTCCGACGGGCCGGAGGCGCCGATATTGGGGATCACGTTGGGCGGCCGACCCGCGGTGCGTGCGAAGCTGTCGGCCACCAGCCGCACCCAGGGATCGTCCGGGTCGGTGCGCGAGGCCGGGAACATGTCGCGTTCGGTCACCGGCACCACCTCGACCTCGGTGAAGCCCTGCGCGTCCAGGTGCGCGCGCAGCGCCGGCACCACGTCCTCCGTGCGCGTGTCGGCGATGTGGCGCAGCTGGATGCGGGCGCGCGCGGCGCCGCCCACGGCGTTCACCGGCCCTTCCGGCTGGCCGGAGATGGAGGCCAGCACGATGGCGCTGTTCCAGGCATAGATGCGGTCGGAGCGCGACAGCCCCGGCTCGCCCCAGCCTTCCTCCGGCACCGGTGCCCCGGGCAGCGGCTCGCTGATCACCGCGGCGCTGGCGCGGCGAACCGCCTCGGGCACGTTTTCCGGCCGCCAGCCCGGCACCAGGATGCGCCCGTCGCGCGAGATGATCGCGGCGATGGCATGCGCCAGCACCACGCCGGCATCCTTCAGCAGCCCGCCCCAGTGGCCGGAATGGTGGCTGCCCTCGCGCAGGTTCACCACCAGGTCCATCGCCACCCCGCCGCGGGTGCCGAGGTGGATGTCGGGCACGGAACGCGACACGCGCGGGCCGTCCAGCGCGATGAACACGTCCGCGGCGAAGCGCTCGCGGTGTTCCCGCAGAAAGGGCAGCAGCCCGGGCGAGCCGGCTTCCTCGCCGGTTTCCACCATCACCTTGGCGTTGAAGCCGAGCGAGCCACGCTCGGCGATCACGGCGCGCATCGCCTCGATGCCCAGCAGGTGTTGGCCCTTGTTGTCCACCACGCCGCGCCCGTAGATGCGGTCGCCTTCCACCGTCAGCGTCCAGGGGTCGAGGTCGGGCCGCCAGCGCTCCGGCATCGCCCGCACCACGTCGCCGTGGCCGTAGAACAGCACGGTGGGCAGGCCAGGGTCCTCGATCCGCGTGCCCAGCAGCACCGGGCCGTGCACGGGGTCGGGGTTGGGCAGCACCTCCACCGTGAAGCCCATCTCCGCCAGCATCGGGCCGAGCACGGCGTGGCAGTAGCGCTCCAGCTCCGCCTTGCGCTGCGGCGGGTGGCTCTCGGTCGGCACCGCCACCAGCTGCCGCAGCCGCTCCACGAAGCTGCCGTCATCGAACAGCTGCTGCGCGCGCCGCACGGCGCCGTCCCTGGTTCCGCTCATGCCTCGGTCGATCTCCCGTCGCTGATGACGCTGAAAAGATTGCCGGCCCGGTCATACCCGTGCCGCCGCAGGACCGGGGTCACGGCGAGGCGTGCACGTCGGCGGCCTGCATCACCTCGTCCACCCGCGGGGCGTAGCGCAGGCCGCTGCGCAGCGCGAAGGTGGCCTTCTGGATGTACAGGGGCAGCAGCGCCCCGTCTTCCACTGCCATCGTCACGGCGCGCTGCAGCAACGTTTCGCGCGCCGCGGGATCGGCGGTGCGGCCGGCTTCGTCCAGCACCGCCTCGAAGGCGGGGTTGTCGTAGCGGCGGTTCTGCCGCTGCGCGTCGCGCAGGTTCAGGATGGAGCGCAGCAGGTAGGAGGCCTCGCCCGTCGCCGCCGTGCCGCCCAGCAGGTAGGCCGAGAATTCCCGCCGCGCCTGGCGGCCGGAGAAGCTGGCCCAGGGCAGCACCTCCACCGTGGGCTGTAGGCCCGCGCGCTGCCACATCTGGCCCACGGCCTGCAGCACCCGCGCGTCGTTGGGGTAACGGTCGTTGGGCCCGTGCAGCGTGATCCGCGTGCCGCGCGCCACCCCGGCCTCGGCCAGCAGGCGGCGCGCGCCGTCGAGGTCGAAGCGCGGCTGCAGCGCCGTGACGTAGCCGGGCAACCCGTCGCGCACCAGCTGCGCCGTGGGCACCGCGGAGCCTTCCATCACCCGTTCGGCCAGCGCGTCGCGGTCCACCGCCAGCGACAGGGCGCGGCGCACCTGCGGATCGCGCAGCGGGCTGCGCGGCAGGGCCGCACCGTCCGGCGCGGCCATGAAGGGCGTCTCGTCGCGCAGCGTGTCCAGCATCAGGTACACGAGGCGCAGCCCGACGGTTTCCTCCACCCGCACCCGGCCATCGGCGCGCAGCCGCGCGAGGTCGGCGGTGGGCACGCCGTTGATCACGTCCACGTCGCCCGACAACAGCGCCGCGGTGCGCGCCCCGGGGGTGCGGATGGTGCGGTTCAGCACCGCCTGCCATTCCGGCTTCGGGCCCCAGTAGGCGTCGTTGCGCCGCAGTTCCACCCGCTCACCCGGCACGAAGGCGGCGAAGCGGAAGGGCCCGGTGCCGATCGCGAGGCGGCCGTCGTTGAAGGCTTCCGTGGTGGCGTTCGCATGCAGGGTCCGGCTGAGCATCCCGACCCAGGCGAGGTTGGCCGGCACCAGCGGGTCGGGCCCGCGCGTGTGCAGCCGCACCGTGCGGGGGTCCACCACCTCGACGCGGTCGATGGAGCTGGTGAATATCGTGAAGGAGCCTGGGCTGTTGGGCACCTGCGGCACGCGGGCAACCGTGAAGCCCACGTCTTCCGCGGTGAAGGGCGTGCCGTCGTGGAAGCGGACGCCGTCGCGCAGCCGGAACTCCCAGGTTTCCGGTCCCACCGCGCTCCAGGACTCCGCGAGGCCCGGCACCACCTGGCCATCCGCGGCCATGGCGGTCAGCCCGTCGAAGACCTGCCGCGTCACCTCCAGGTTGGGCGTGGCGGTGTAGAAATGCGGGTCCATGCTGGTGACGGTGGCGTTGTTGCCGAAGCGCAGCGTTTGCGCCACGGCCCGGGTGGTCCCTGTTCCGGATGCACCGGCCAGCAGCGCCGCTGCCAGGATCCAGGCAGTGCACCGGGGTGTCCGGGGTTCGCCATCCCTGTTCCGCACGATCGAGTTCCCCGTTCCCAGCCGCGCTGCGGCTCGGGTGAACCGGCGCGAACAATGCGGCGATCTCGGCGCGGTCACGACGGACTGTCAACAGCGGTGCAGCAGCGAACGGCCAGTCGCTGCTGCCAGCCTCGATCCACCTAATGCCCGCCCTTGAGATTCGCGTTGCCGGTCGGCGCGGTGTCCAGCCGCATCACCGTGGCCGTTGCCGTGGCGCAGAGCACCTCCCGCCCTTCCCCGAGGGCAAACAGGTCGCAGCTCGCCACCGTCAGCGTCCGCCCCGGCTTGATCACCCGGGCCCGCGCCAGCAACACCTCGCCGAGCGCGGGACGCAGGAAGTTCACCTTGTATTCCACCGTCAGCGCCGCCGCCTCGGCCGGCATGGTGGACACGGAGGCGCAGGCCGTCGCGGCATCGGCCATGGTCCCCACCACGCCGCCGTGAAAGAAGCCGCGCTCCTGCGTCAGCTCCGCCCGCCAGGGCAGGCGCAGCTCGCAGTGTCCGGGCTCGGGAAAGGTCGCCGTCGCGCCGAGGTGGCGCAGAAAGGGCTGCCGCCCGAAGCCGGCCTCGGCGCGGCTGCGCCAATCCGCATCGCTCATCGCTCCACCTTTCGTCGCAGCGGTTGCCGGCCGGGAAGGAACCGGTGGCTCACAAGCCCAGCAGGTCCAGGGTGCGGGCCACCACGGCCGCTTCCGCGTAGCGTTCCAGCGCCCTCGCCTGTCCCGCCGCGCCCATCCGGGCCCGCAACGCGGGATCCTCCGCCAGCCGCGCCAGGGCCGTCGCCAGGGGGGCCACGCTGCGGGGCGGCACCAGGAAGCCGGTTTCGCCCTCGGCCACCATCTCGCGCGGGCCGCTGATGTCCGTGGCCACCACGGGCAGGCCGGTGAGCATGGCTTCGATTACCGACATCGGCAGGCCCTCGAAATGGCTGGGCAGGCAGAACACGTCCGCCCCGGCCAGGACCCGCGCCACGTCGTGCCGGTAGCCCAGGCGCTTGAGCCGCGGGCCCAGCGCCGCCTCGGCGCGCGCAAAGGCGGGTTCGAGATCCTCGCCATGGTCGGAGGGGAGGCGTTCCCCCACCACCCAGAGCGTGGCGTCCGGCACCGCTTCCATCGCCGCCAGCAGTTCCGGATGGCCCTTGTGCCGCACCAGCCGCGACACGGCGCAAACCACGCAATCCCCCGGCGCGGCGCCCAGTTCCGCTCGCACCGCCGCGCGCGTTTCCGGGTCGGGGTGGAACAGCGCGGGGTCGCGGCCATTGCCGGTGGCGGTGGCGCCGCGGGAGATGCCCAGGCGCCGCGCGTCGCCGGCCTCTTCCTCGCTGACGGTCAGCAGCGTGTGGGTCAGCCGGCCGCCCAGCCATTCCAGCCCCAGCGACAGCCCCCGCCGCCACAGCGGCCCCGGCTGGTTGAACAGGAAACCGTGCGCCGTGTAGGCGACCCGCGGCACCCCACCCAGCCGCGCCGCCACCCGCGCCAGCAAGCCGCTGATCGGGAAATGCGCGTGCACGAGATCCGGCCGCACCTCCCGGATCAGGGCCCGCAAGGCCCGCAGCGCCTGCCAGTTCGCCCGCGGCGACAGCGACCGCGCCATGGGCAGCCCCACCACCCGGAACCCCTCCGCCCGCGGCAGGTCCAGCAGCGGTCCCTCGGCGCAGGCAGCGATCACCTCGTGCCCGCGCGCCCGCGCGCCGCGCATCAGCGGCAGCACGAAGTGCCGCAGCGCGAAGTCCACGTTGGCGACGAAGAGAACCCTCATGCCGGGGGGTGTGGTGCTGAGTGGCCTCGCAGGGGGCTCTTCCCCCTGCACCCCCGCCGGGGCCCTCGTAGGTCCCCGGACCCCGCCATGAGTTGGCGCTTGCGGAGAGGGGGGCACTGCGACGCGGCGACGCCGTCGCAGTGCCCCCCTCTCCGCAAGCGCCCTTCTTTTACGAACGGAAGGTCCAGGAAACTCAGTTTCCTGGCGGGGGAGCGCGAGGGGGCAGAGCCCCCTCGTGGGCCACTCAGCGCAACGCCACCGGGCATCGGGTTCAGTCCGCGCCACCTCGGGCCGGGGCGCGGCGGATGGCCCATTGCACGCTGGGGGTACCGGCCTCGGCGGACAGGACGACCTGCCGCGCTTCGGCCGGGCCGGCGGGGCCGAGGTGCAGGCTTTCCTCGATCGCCACCTCCGCCCCCTCGGCGCGCAGGCGCCAGGCGACGCCGGAGGGCAGGCGCAGCAGCACGCCTTCCTCCGCGTCTTCCAGCATCTCGGCCTTCACCGCGGGGTGCAGGTGGAAACGCACCGCGAAGCCGGGCGGACCGTCGCCTTCCACCGCATCCTCGCCGCGCAGGTCGTCCCCGGATTCCGACAGCCACAGGCGGCGGCGGTGGATCACCCCGAAGCCGCGCTTCCAGCCATCATGCGTGGCGTCCAGCCATTGCGCGCCCTCGGCTTCCTGGCGGTCCGCCTCCACCTGCTCGGGGCGGCGGCCGAGCCCGTCGTCGCGCAGCTCGGCGCTGTTGGTGTCGGCCAGCACCAGGGTGGAATGCGCGGCGGTGGCGCGCAGCGCGTCGCGCCAGGCCGGCTCGGCGGCGGGTGCGGCGCCGCAGTTCACGATCAGCCGGTCGCGGCCCACGGAAAGCTCGAAGCTCAGCGTGCCGGCATGATGCAGGCGGTCGGCGCCGCGCGGCATGCCGCCGGGGGTGGCGGGCGGGCGGTGCGGCGGCGGGGCGCCGCAATCGGTGATCACCAGCGTGCGCCCGGCCTGCAGGCGCTGGAAGCCGCCCTCGGGCAGGATCAGCGGCGCGCGGCCGCGGGTCTGCGCCTGGGTCAGCACGAGGTCCAGCAGCGTCGCCGTCTCGTCGCGGGTGCCGTTGAAGCTGGCCAGGCCGCCATCGCCGTGGCGGAACACCCGCAGCGCGGGGCCGGCGCGGTCCAGCGTCAGCGACAGGTGCGGCGGCGCTTCCAGCCCGGCGCCGTGCAGCAGGTTGCGGATCTCGATCAGGTCCTGCAGCGCCAGCAGGTGCATCGCCGGCGAGCGCTCGACGTGGCAGCCATCGGGCAGGAACTGGCGGTCCAGCTCGGCCGGCAGCACGCGCAGGCAGCGGGTGAGCCAGGCTTCCTCCTCCAGCGCCACAGCGGCTGCCAGCGCCCCCTTCAGCGCCACCAGCCCGCCGCGATGGGTGCATTCGGCCGGCAGCGACAGCACCAGCGAGCGAGCATCATGCGCCAGCCGCTGCATCAGGGCGCGGCGGAAGCCGTCCTCGGCGGTGGCGGCCAGGAAGTCCCAGTGGCCGAGCCAGGCGGACAGGCGGGCACCGGCGACCTCGGGCAGGTCGGCCATGGCCTCGTTGCCGGTGCGGCCCAGCCAGTCCTGCGCCAGGGCGCGGGCGCGCAGCCGGGCGCCATCCGTGCCCAGGGCGCGCAGGTCGCGCAGCCAGGCGAAGCCGTGCATCGCCGCCCGCCAGGCCTGGCTGCCGCCCCGCGCGGGGCCCTCAGCGCGGGTGGCCTCGGCCGGGCGCAGCGGGTGGACGGTGCCGGCCACCTCGAACTCGCCCTTCATCAGCCGCTGGCCGCGCGCGGCGTCGCCGGGCCACAGGTCCCGGAAGGCGCGGGCCGGGGCGTCCGGCACGCGCATCGGCTTCAGGCCGGCGAGGGTGCGGCGGGCGCCGCGCATCCAGTCGCTCATGCGGACAGGGTTCCGGGCTCCGGGCCGCGCAGGGCCGCGATGGCGGCGGCGTAGTCGGGCTTGCCGAAGACCGCGGTGCCGGCCACCAGCACGTCGGCGCCGGCGGCGACGCAGCGCCGGGCGGTGTCGGGCGTCACGCCGCCGTCGATCTGCAGGGCGATGTCGCGGCCGCTGCGCTCGATCATGCGGCGCAGGCGCTCGACCTTGCTCAGCTGGCTGTCCAGGAAGGACTGGCCGCCGAAGCCGGGGTTCACCGTCATCACCAGGAGGAGGTCGGTGAGGTCGAGCACGTGCTCCACCGCGCTCTCGGGGGTGGCGGGGTTCAGCACCACCCCGGCCTGCACGCCCAGGGAGCGGATGGTCTGCAGCGAGCGGTGCAGGTGCGGCCCGGCTTCCGGATGGAGGGAGATCAGCCCCGCCCCGGCCTCGGCGAAGGCGGCGAGGTACGGGTCGGCCGGGGCGATCATCAGGTGGACGTCGAAGAACAGCCGGGTGTGCGGCCGCAGCGCCTTCAGCACCGCTGGGCCGAAGGAGATGTTGGGCACGAAATGCCCGTCCATGATGTCGAGGTGCAGCCAGTCGGCGCCGGCAGCCTCGATCGCGCGCACCTCTTCCCCCAGCCGGGAAAAATCGGCGGCCAGCAGCGACGGGGCGATGCGTATAAATCGTGACACACCGGAGTTTTGCCAGCGGGGATCAGGAGGGGCAACCGGGCGACGGCCGGATAAACCGTCACCGTACCAGCTAACTGACGGGCCAGCGGCACGGATCGCTGAAGCATCCGCGAGGTGTTGTCAGGATGTTCCGCAACCTGCCTTTGCACGGTGCCAGATGGGCCGGTCCCAGGCCCGACAAAGGCAACCACGGCATGCGGAAAAAGGCGGTGATCCCGGCGGCGGGGCCGTTCGTCGGTCCCGGCCGCCAAAGCGTGCTGGAACGGTCAGGCCGCCTGGATCAGCTTCCCCGGGCTTCTGCCGCAGCGTGTGGACCAGGTTGCGGTGGCGCGGCTCAGAAAACGCCGAACAGGTAGAGCAGGATGATGATCGGGATGGGGATGCCGATCAGCCAGAGCAGGATGCCGCGCATGATGACCTTTCCACAATAGTGACGGTTTTCCCAACGTGACGCGGAGTTCACGGTTGCGGCTGCGCCAGCGGCGGGATGCCTCACGCCGGTGGTGCCGCCGGCCGGGCGAAGCGCGGCCTCAGCGTTCCTTGACGTAGGGGATGCCACTCGCCTTGGGCGGAATGGCGCGGCCCACGAAGCCCGCCAGCAGCACCACCGTCAGCACGTAGGGCAGCGCCTGCAGCGCCTGCACGGGGAACTCCCCGAGGCCCGGCAGCGCCACGCCCTGCAGGCGGATCGCCGCCGCGTCCAGCAGCCCGAACAGCAGGCAGCACAGCAGCGTCGGCCAGGGCCGCCACTTGCCCAGGATCATCGCCGCCAGGGCGATGAAGCCGCGCCCCGCCACCATGTCGCGTACGAAGCCCGCGCCCTGCGCGGTGGCGATCGCCGCCCCTGCCACGCCGCACAGCACCGCCGCGATCAGCACCCCCGCGTAGCGCAGCCGCGCGACCGAGATGCCCGCCGTGTCCACCGCGGCCGGGTTCTCGCCCGCCGCGCGCAGCCGCAGGCCGAAGCGGGTCCGAAACAGCACGAAGGCCGAGAGCGGCACCAGCCCGAAGGCCAGGTAGACGGGCAGCGTTTGCCCGCCGATCACCGCCGTCAGCAGGCGCCCCAGCACCGGCAACTCGGCCAGCGCCGCCGCCCCGGGGATCGGCAGCGGCAGGAAGCGCGCCGCCTGCGGCAGCGGCGGCGTCTGCCCACCCTGGCGGAACCAGGCCAGCGCCAGCGTCGCCGTCAGCCCCGAGGCCAGGATGTTGATCGCCATGCCGGAAACGACCTGGTTGCCGCGCAGCGTCACGCAGGCCCAGCCATGCACCAGCCCGAAGGCCGCCGCCGCCAGCACCGCCGCCCCCAGCCCGGCCGCCACGCTGCCGGTCACCGAGGCCGCGGCCGCCGCGGCAAAGGCGCCCACCAGCATCTTGCCCTCCAGCCCCACATCCACCACGCCCGCGCGTTCGGAGAACAGCCCGGCCAGCGCCGCCAGGATCAGCGGCGTCGCAGTGCGCAGCGTCGCCGCCACCAGCGGCCAGAGCATGTCCTCGAAGCCGGTCATGCGGGGTGGGGTCCTTCGGGGGCGGGTGTGGCTCCGCTTGGCCCGCGGGAGGGCGCCGCCCTCCCGCACCCTCCCGCCGGGGACCTCGTAGGTCCCCGGACCCCGCCGTGAGTTGGCGCTGCTGGACCCGGGGTCACTTCGCGGGCGTAGCCGCCGCGAAGTGACCCCGGGTCCAGCAGCGCCGTTCTTTTACGAACGGAAGATCCAGGAAACTCAGTTTCCTGGCGGGGGGTGCAGGGGGGCAGAGCCCTCCCTGCAAGGCCACGCAGAGCGACGCCCGCCCCCGAAGGCCCCCTCCCTCGCATCTACCCCGCCCTCGGGGACAGGATGCGCGCCAGGGCAGGGCGGAGGAGGTTGCCGAGGGCGCCGGTGAACAGGATCACGAGCCCCTGGATCAGCACCACCAGTTCGGTGGGAACGGAGGGCATCTCGAAAGCCAGCTCGGCGCCGCCCTGGGCCAGGGCGCCGAAGAGCAGGGCGGCCAGCAGCACGCCGACCGGGTGGTTGCGGCCCATCAGGGCCACGGCGATGCCGGTGAAGCCGTAGCCGCCGGTGAAGCCCAGCAGCAGCTTGTGCTGCGCGCCCAGCAGCTCGTTCACCGCGACACCGGAAGCGAGGGCGCCGGACAGCGCCATCACCAGCACGATCTGGCGCGACTGGTTGATGCCGGCGTAGTGCGCCACCGCCGGGCTGGCGCCCACCACGCGCACGCCGAAGCCCCAGCCGGTGCGCCACAGCAGCAGCCACATCCCCAGCGCGCAGCCCAGCGCCAGCGGCAGGGCGAGGTTGACGGGGGTGCTGGCGGGGAAGCCCAGGAAAGCCAGCGTGGGCAGCGCGGCCTGCGGCGGGAACTCGCGGCTCTCGGGCGCCATGGAGCCGGGCGCGATCAGCACGTTGACGATCAGGTACACCATCAGCGCCGCGGCGATGAAGTTGAACATGATGGTGGTGATCACGACGTGGCTGCCGCGATGCGCCTGCAGCCAGCCCGGCACGGCGCCCCAGGCGGCGCCGAAACCCGCCCCCGTCAGGATGGCCAGCGGGATCAGCAACGGGCCGGGCAGCGCGGCGCCGCCCAGGCAGACCAGCGCCACGCCGAGGCCGGAGATGTAGGCCTGGCCCTCGGCGCCGATGTTGAAGAGGCCGCACTGGAAAGCGACTGCCACGGCGAGGCCGGCGAAGGCCATGTCGGTGGCGTAGTACAGCGTGTAGCCGATCGCGTCCGCCGAACCGAGGCTGCCCACCGCCAGGGCCTGCATCGCCGCCCAGGGGGATTCGCCCACGCCCAGGATCACCAGCGCGGCGATCAGCATGGCCAGCGCGAGGTTGACGAGCGGCAGCAGCAGCAGGTCGGCCCAGCGCGGCAGGGTGCGGGTGGTGCTGCCGCTCACGCCGCGACGCCCGCCATCAGCAGGCCCAGGCGGCGCTCGTCGGCCTCGGCGGCGGAAAGCTCGCCGGTGAAGCGGCCGTCGAACATCACCAGGATGCGGTCCGAAAGACGGGTGATCTCGTCCAGCTCCACGGACACCACCAGCACCGCCTTGCCGGCGGCGCGGGCCTTGCGCAGGCGGGCGTGGATGGCCTCGATGCCGCCCACGTCCACGCCGCGGGTGGGCTGGCCGACCAGCAGCACCTCGGGATCGCGCTCGATCTCGCGCGCCAGGATCAGCTTCTGCTGGTTGCCGCCGGAGAACAGGGCCGAGCGCAGCGCGGGCACGGGCGGGCGCACGTCGTAGTCGCGCATCAGCCGGGCCGCATGGGCGGCGATGCGGCCGCCGTCCAGCAACCCGAAGCGGCGCAGCGCCGGATCGTGCTGGTAGCCCAGGATGGCGCTGTCCTGCGCCGCGAAGCCGCGCACCAGGCCGGTGCGCAGCCGGTCCTCCGGCACGTGCGCCAGGCGCTGGGCGCGCATCGCGGCGGGGGTGTGCTGGCCGCCCGGAAACACCGTTTCGCCGCGCAGGCGGATGCGGCCGGCGGTGGGCGCGCGCATGCCGGCCAGGGCTTCCAGCAGCTCGCTCTGCCCGTTGCCCGCGACGCCGGCGACCCCCAGGATCTCGCCGGCGTGCAGGGCGAGGTCCACGCCGCGCACGCGTTCCACCCCGGCATCGTCGGCAACGTGCAGGGCGGACACTTCCAGCAGCGCCGGGCCGCGGGGGACGGGCTCGCGGGCGGCCTCGGCGGCGAGGCGGCGGCCGATCATCAGCTCACCCAGTTCGGCCGGCGAGGTTTCGGCGGTGTCGCGGTGCGCCACCATCTGCCCGGCGCGCATCACCGAAACGCGGTCGGTGATGGCCATGATCTCGCGCAGCTTGTGGGTGATCAGCAGCACTGTCTTGCCCTGGTGCCGCAGGGCGCGGAGGACGCGGAACAGGTCGTCGGCCTCCTGCGGCGTCAGCACGCCGGTGGGTTCGTCCAGGATCAGCACTTCGGCGCCGCGGAACAGCGCCTTGAGGATTTCCACCCGCTGCTGCGCGCCCACGGGCAGGTCGCCCACGACCGCGTCGGGGTCGACGTGCAGGCCGTATTCCGCCGCCAGGCGCTTCAGCTCGGCGCGGGCGCGGCGGGAACCGGCGCGCAGCAGGGCGCCGCCCTCGGCGCCCAGCATGACGTTCTCCAGCACGGTGAAGCGGTCCACCAGCATGAAGTGCTGGTGCACCATCTCGATCCCCAGGGCGATGGCGTCGGCGCTGGAGCGCAGGGTGACGGGGGTGCCGTTCACCCGGATCTCGCCCGCATCGGCCGTGTAGAAGCCGTTGAGGATGCTCATCAGGGTGGACTTGCCGGCGCCGTTCTCGCCGACGATGCCGTGGATCTCGCCGCGGCGGACGATGAGGTCCACGTCGCGGTTGGCGTGCACGGCGCCGAAGCTCTTGCGGATGCCGCGCAGCTCGATGGCGGGCGGCGGCGCGGCGGTGGCTGCGGGCGCCGTCATGCCGCGGTCCCGGACCGGGCGGGGGCGAGGCCCGGGGCGGCCGCGTCGCCTTTCCCGGGCCGCGCGGCGGTGTGGCGGGACGCGGCCCGGTTCCGCGGCACCCTCAGTTCGGGCAGCTGTTGTCGGTCATGTAGTCGTGCACGCGCAGGCGGCCGGCCACGATGTCGGCGCTGGCCTGCTCGATGCGGGTGCGCATCTCGGGCGTTACGGCGGCGGCGTTGTTCTCGTCGAAGGCCAGGGCCACGCCGTCCTGTTCCAGGCCCAGCACGGTGGTGCCGGGGCGCCAGGTGTTGGCGCGGATGCTCTCGAAGGCGGTGCGGGTGGCGACGTCCAGGCGCTTGACCATGGAGGTCAGTACGCGGCCGGGATGGAGGTGGTTCTGGTTGGAATCCACGCCGATGCCGTACTTGCCCGCATCCGCCGCGGCCTGCAGCACGCCGATGCCGGTGGCGCCGGCCGCCTGGAACACCACGTCGGCGCCGCGCTCGATCTGCGAGCGCGTCAGCTCCGCCCCGCGCACCGGGTCGTTCCAGGCGGTGGGCGTCGAGCCTGTCATGTTCTGCAGCACCTCGACCCGCGGGTTGGCGGCCCGCGCCCCTTGCACGTAGCCGCAGGCGAACTTGCGGATCAGCGGCACGTCCATGCCGCCCACGAAGCCGATGCGGCCCGTGGAGGAGCGCAGCGCCGCCAGCATCCCCGCCAGGAAGGAGCCCTGCTCCTCCCGGAACAGGATGGACTGCACGTTGGGCGCCTCCACCGTGGCGTCGATGATCACGAAGCGGACGCGCGGGAATTCGGCGGCCACGGCGCGCACGGCGCTGGCTTGGTTAAAGCCCACCGCCACGATCGGGTCCTGGCCGCGGCGGGCGAAGTTGCGCAGTGCCTGTTCGCGCTGGGTGTCGTTCTGCGGCTCGAACTCGCGCACCTCGATGCCGGTGGCGCGCTGGAAGGCCTGGCCGCCCTGGTGCACGGCCTCGTTGAAGGATTTGTCGAACTTGCCGCCCATGTCGAACACGATGGCGGGGCGGATCTCCTGCGCCCAGGCGGCGCCGGTGGCGCCACAGGCGCCGGTGGCGAGCAGGAGGCACAGCGCGATGGCGAGCAGCCGGGGCATGCGGGGTCCTCGGAAACGGGGAGCGAAACCGTTCGAGGCTGTAGTGCCCGCCGGGGGCAAGTCAATGCCGTGACACCGGGGAAAGCGGCGGGTTCGCCTTACTTCCTTACGATCTTACTTCCTTACCGGGCTGCCCCGAAATGCCCGGAACGCAGCTCGACCGCCGGCAAAAACACCATACGGAACAATGCCCTGCGCGTCAAGCCGTTTCGCCCCCGGTTGTTGCGCCTGCCACATTCGCGCCGATGTGGCACAAACCGCGATTCCTGCCACATCGGCGCGGATGTGACACCGGGCGGGGCGAGGTTCCGGCGTCGGGGTGGCCGGCGGGTGCGCCTGGGTGTTCGGGCCTCGGCCAAGGGGGCTCTGCCCCCTTGGAGCCCCCCGCGAGGAGCCCGGGGCAGAGCCTCCTGGCCACGGCCCGGGTCACCCGGAACCCTCCACGGCCGCCGCGGGCAGGGCGATGCGGAAGGCGGCGCCGCGGGCGGCGGGCTGCAGGGCGATGCGGCCACCGGCGCCTTCCACCAGGGCGCGGGCAATGGGCAGGCCCAGGCCGGTCCCGCCGCTGTTGCGGGCCGTGGTGAAGAAGGGATCGAAGGCGCGGGCGGCGTTGGCGGGGCTCAGGCCGGGGCCGTTGTCGGCCACCAGCATGGTGGCGGTGTCGCCCTCGGTGGCCAGGGTGAGCGTCACGGCGGTGCCCGGCCCGGCATGGGCGCGCACGTTGCCCAGCAGGCTGCCCAGCACGGTGGCCGCGGCCTCGGGGGCGATGGCGGCGGCGGCGGCGCCGTGCACGGTGATGCGCAGATCGGGGTGGGCGGCGGCGGCGGCCTCGGCCAGGGGGCGCAGCGCGGCGCGGCCGCCGGCGGCGGCCATGTCGGCGCGGGCGAGGTCGAGCAACCCGCGCACCAGCCGGTCGAGGCGGGCCACGCCGTCCTCGACCGCGGCGGCGAAGCGGGCGCGTTCGGCGGCGGTCATCTCCTCGCCGTGCTCGGCCAGCAGTTCCGCCGCACCCCGCATGGCGGCCAGGGGCGTCTTGAACTCGTGGCTGATGTTGGCGGCCAGGCCGCGGACATAGGCCGCGCGGCCTTCCAGCGTGGCGGTCATGCGGGCGATGGCCTCGGACAGTTCCGCCGCCTCACGCACGGCGGTGCCGGGAACGGGGGGCAGCTTCGCCGTGCCGCCGGCCGCCACCGCCCGCGCCGCGGCCACCACGGCGGCCAGGGGGCGGGTGATCAGGCGCGAGGCGAGCGCGGCCAGGGCAGCCACCAGCAGCAGCAGCAGCAGCGCCACGGCCGCGATCTCCGGCACCTTGCCGCCCACGGTCTGCAGCACGGTGGCGGGGGTGCGCGACAGCAGCACCACCGCGTCCAGCCGGTCGCCGTCCAGCACGGGCATGGCGAGGTGGACACGCAGGCCGGCGGTGCGGCTGATGCCCTCGGGGACCTCGGTGGCGATCTTTTCGCGCCGGCGCAGCACGGCCAGGGGGTGGCCGGCGCGGGCGGCCTCCACCTCCTCCAGCCCGGCCAGCGACAGGCCGGTGTCGGCGCCGGTGGAGGCCACCACCGTGCCGGCGGCGTCCAGCAGGCGCAGCGCCGCCAGGGTCACCGCCTGGGTGTCGCGCAGCACCGGCAGCAGGCGGGCGCCGGCGGCGGCGGCCTCGGGGATGGGGGGCGGGCCGGGACGCGGGTCGGGGGCGAGGGGGAGGACGGGGTCGTGCGCCAGGTCCAGGCCGCGGCGCCGGGCGGTTTCCAGGGCGCGCGGGGTCAGGCCCTCGGCCAGGCTTTCCCCGGCGATGCCGCGGGCGGCGCGCCAGGTGCCGGCCAGTACCGCGGCCTGGGCGCGCAGCTCGGCCTCGGTCTGCCGGATCAGAGCGCTCTCGTACAGGCGCAGCGCCCAGAAGCCCGAGAGCGGCAGGGCGAGTACCACCACGTTGCTCAGCAGCAGCAGGGTCCGCAGCCGCGGCCGGCGCAGGCGGGGCATCGGGGCGCGGCTAGCCGGGCTGCTGCTTCAGCAGAGGGGGCGCTTCCCGGGGGATCGGGGGACGGCGGGGCTCCTCCTCCGTGATGATGACCCGGGTGCCGAGCAGGGCGGCGAACACCAGCATCGGCAGCGCCCAGACCTGCACCGGCAGGCCCCAGAGCGCGTGTTCCGCCGGCTGCCCGGGCGCCCCGCCGCGGTTCCAGCGCAGGCCGAGAAGCAGCGCCGCCAGCGCGGCGATCCCCATGGCGAGGCCGACGCCGCGGTCCACCGCCGGGCCGTCGATCTGCCGCAGCACGAGCATCGGCAGGACCATGGCCGCGGCCACCAGCAGGATCACCAGCCAGCCCCGGCCGCGCCACGTCGCGAAGATCAACCGCCCGGTCCCCCATAGCGCGTCCGGCCCGTCGCGGCCGCGGGCGGATTGGTGGCGGGCCGGGCGGAACTGTCCAGGGGGTGGCGGGGGCCGCGGTGGCGCGGGCGGCGGCCGGAGCGGGCGTCGCGCCGGGTCGGGCGTCGCACCGGCGCGGCCCCTGGGCCCGCCCTTTCCGGGCTCCGCGGCGCCGGGGGAAAGTGCCGGGGGAAAAACGCCGGGCGGTGCTACTCGCAGGGCCCCAGGCGGTAGCCGAATCCCGGCAGGGTTTCCACCGGCGCGGCGCCCAGGGCGGCGAACTTGGCGCGCAGGCGGCGAACATGGCTGTCGATGGTGCGGTCCGACACCACCCGTTCCACCGTGTAGGCGCCGTCCATCAGCGCGTCGCGGGTCAGCACCCGGCCGGGGCGGCGCAGCAGGGTGCGCAGCAAGCCGAACTCGGTGGCGGTCAGCACCACCTCCCGCCCGTCCCAGGTGACGCGGGCGGTGTCGGGGTCCAGCAGCAGCCGGCCGTGGCGCAGCGCAGCCTCGGCGGCCGGGGGCGGCGCTGCGGCCGGACGGGCGTGCGGCGGGCCGGGCGGGGCGCCGGCCACCGGGGGGATCACCGGGGCGGCCAGCGGATCGGGCTGCGGGGCGCCGCGGCGGAGAACGGCACGCACCCGCGCCACCAGCTCGCGCGGCGAGAAGGGCTTGGTGAGGTAGTCGTCGCCGCCGATCTCCAGCCCCACCACGCGGTCCACCTCGTCGTCGCGCGACGACAGGAACAGCACCGGCACGGCGGCCGCGGCGCCGCCGGACGCGCGCAGGGCGCGGCACACCGCGGTGCCGTCCATCTCGGGCAGCATCACGTCCAGCACCACCAGGTCGGGCAGCGACTCGCGCGCCGCGCGCAGGCCGGCCGCGCCGTCGGCGGCCTCGGCCGTCTCGAAGCCGGCGCGGTTCAGCGCGAAGCGCAGCACCTCCCGGATCGCCGGGTCGTCGTCCACGAGGAGGATGCGCGGCATGGGTCCTGGCTGTCGCGGTGGCGGGCGGGGCTGCGTCTGCACCGGATTTGCACCGGCTTGGCAAGGCTTCTCCTCCGCCGCGTCATCCGGGCGGCACGGCGGGTGGCGAGGATGGCGGCACCCATCCCGAGGAACCCCCGCCCGTGAGCGACATCCCCCCCGACCCTGCCGCCCCCCTGCCCGCCCCCGCCGAAGCCCCGCCCGCCGCCGCCCGCCCCGCCCCGGTGCGGTCGCCGATGCGGCTCAACCGCGCGGGCAAGCTGGCGCTGGTGGGCGGGCTGCTGCTGTTGCTGCTGGTGCCGCACCTGATGATCGAGGGCGTGATCGCCGAGCGCGAATCCTACGGCGAGCAGGTGCGCGACGGCATCGCCCGCGCCTGGGGCCCCGAGCAGAGCGTGCTGGGCCCGGTGCTGATCGTGCCGACCCGCACGCCGGTCCCGCCGATGGCGGGCGAACCCCTGCCGCCGCGCTGGCAGGCGGGCGACACCCTGCCGCCGCGCTGGCAGACGGGCGCGGTGGCCGTGCTGCCCGGGCGGCTGCGCGCCGATGCCAGGCTGGCGCCGGAGCGGCGCCGGCGCGGGCTGTTCGAGGCGGTGATCTATGGCGCCGAGGTGCGGCTGGAGGCCGAGCTGGCGGTGCCGGCGATCGTGGCCGAGCCGGGCACGGAGCTGCGCTGGCGCGAAGCCTTCCTGGTGACCGGCGCCACCGACCTGCGTTCCGCCACCGCCGAGGCGCGGCTGGCGCTGGACGGGCGCGACATGGTGGCGCGCGACGCGGCCGACGCGCGCTGCATCGGCAGCGACCTCCTGCGCTGGGACCTCGGGCTGGACGGGCCGCCGGAGCCGGGGCGGGTGCTGGCGCTGTCCGGCTCCCTGGCTCTGCGCGGCACGGGAAGCTTCAACCTGCTGCCCCTGGCGCGGCGGGCGGAGCTGGCGGTGGCCGCGCCCTGGGCGACGCCCTCCTTTACCGGCAGCGGCCTGCCGGTGCGCTCGGACGTCAGCGAAACGGCGTTTTCCGCGAACTGGAGCGAGGGCACCGGCCAGCCGCTGGTGCGCCACCTCGGGTCCAGCTGGTGCCAGGAGCTGGTGCCGGCGACGCCGGCGGTGGGGGTGGCGCTGCTGGAAGCGGTGCCGACCTACCGGATGGTGACGCGGGCGTCGAAATACGCCGCGATGTTTCTGGCGCTGACCTTTCTGACCTACGTGCTGTTCGAGCTGGTGGCGGGGGTGCGCATCCACCTGGTGCAGTACGGGCTGCTGGGCCTGTCGGTGGTGCTGTTTCCGCTGCTGCTGCTGGCCTTCGGGGAACCGCTGGGCTTCGCCGCGGCCTATGCCGTGTCCACCGCGGCGGTGCTGGGGCAGGCCTCCGCCTATACCGCGGCGGTGACGCGGCGGCCGCGGCTGGCGGGGCTGTTCGCGGGCGTGCTCGCGGGCATGTTCGGCTTCCTCTACGTGGTGCTCAGCCTGGAAGCCTACGCGCTGCTGGCCGGCACGGTGGCAATCTTCGCCGCGCTGTCGGTGGTGATGGCGGTGACCCGCCGCATCGACTGGTCAGCGTCGTGAGGCGCCCCGGCGGCACCGTGCTGCGTCCCGCTACCAGCGGCACCGTGCTGCGGGCCACCGTTGGCGGCCGGGCGCCGGTCGCGTCGCTTCCGCCGCGGCGCCGCGAGGATGGCGTGCTGCTGCTGCTGGCGCTGGGGGCGCTGGCGGACGGCGCGGCGCCGCGGCGCTTCGGCGGCGGGGCGCTGCTGCTGCTGCTGGCCCTGGGCGCCCTGTTCGCCCCGGTGCCGGCGCCCGCGGCGGGCCCGGCGCGGTCCGGCCGCTACGGAGAGCTGGCGCTGGTGGTCACGGGAGATGCGGTCAGCGGCGTGCTGTTCGCGTGGCACGGCGGCACGGCCGCGGCGCCGCAGTTCAGCTGCCGCTTCTTTCTGCGCGGCCGGCTGCGGCACGGGCGCGGCGCGGTGGAAAGCTGGGGGCCGGACGGCACGGCCATCCCCGGCAGCTTGGCCGTGTCCGACGGCGGGGTCGCCCTGCTGCTGAGCGACAACCACGCGGGCTGCGCGGCCACCGCGGGCGACATGACCCGGCAGCCCTTCCAGGCGGTGCGCACCCTGCGCGGCGAGGGCTGGATCGGCGTGGCGGCCGTGGGGGCGCGGCGGGCGGTGCTGCGCCCCGCCCCCGCCGACCCGCCGCCGCGCCGGCCGGCCGTGTTGCCGGGCGAGGCGGTGGCGGTGCTGGAACGGCGCGGGGCCTGGGTGCGGGTCAGCCGGCTGGACGGCGAGCGGCCCCCGGCCGGCTGGCTGCGCGCCGCCGAACTGGCGCCGGACGCGGGCCCGGGCGGGTCCCGGGCGGCGCCGGCCGCTGCGCCGGAGGCCGCGCCGGACTCTGCGCCGCGGGCGGCGCCGGGTTTTGCGCCGGACCCTGCGCCGCGGGCGGCGCCGACGGGGCGTTGAGCGGCCCGGTGTCCGGCGCCCGCGGCACGCCGGCTCGCGCCCGCGGGCGGTGTCGTGCCGCGGGTGGCCGCCCTATCGGTCGCGGGCGCAGCTCGGGTCGTGGGTGCGGGTGGCTGCGGTGGTTCTGAGGTGTTCGGGCCTGGGCCAGTGGGGCGCCGCCCCTCTGGACACCCCGCGAGGAGCCCGGGGCACCTCGTGTCTCATGAGTGCCTCCGGCGGGGGCGGGTCAGGACAACGCTGTCCTCAATGACTGCCGTCGGCCATCCCGCCCCCGCCGGAGGCGCTCAACGCGGCGTCCGGGGAGTTCGTAACTCCCCGGCTCGGGACAAAGGCTTCGCCTTTGCCCTGGGGTCCAGGGGCAGCGCCCCTGGCCACGGCTCTAGCCACCCCGACCAACCGACGCCACCGAAACCCCGCGGCGCCGAGGGCGCAGTCGGCGTGAAGTTAGTTGCCGAAGACCAGGCGGTACTTGGCGAAGCCGCCTTCGGCGGAGCCGCGGGGTTCGGCGCGCAGTCCGTTGGGCAGCTGGCCGGAGGCGGCGGGGCCGGTGACGAAGGTGGCGACGACGGAGGGGGGCAGCGGGACCAGGGACCAGTTGCCGTCGGCGGCGGGGCTGATGGTCTTCTCCTCGACGATGTAGCGCACCAGCACGTCGCGGTTCAGGTCGGGGGCGTCGATCACGATGGTCTTGCCGTCGGCGCCGGGGAAGTTGCCGCCGCCGCCGGCGCGGTAGTTGTTGGTGGCGACGATGAACTGCCGCTCCGGGTCGATCGGCTGGCCCTCGAAGCGCAGGTCCACGATGCGGTGGCTGTCGGGGGCGACCAGCTTGCCGTCATTGTCGTAGCGGGACGGCTGGGTGACGTCGATGCGGTAGGTGACGCCGTCGATGATGTCGAAGTTGAAGGAGGGGAAACGCGGGTCGATCAGCTCCTGCTCGGCGGTGGAGGCGGGGTCGATGCGGTTGAAGATGCCGGCGGAGCGTTCCAGCCATTCGCGCACCTGCGCGCCGGTGATGCGCACCGCGCGCACCGTGTTGGGGTAGAGGTAGAGGTCGGCCACGTCCTTGATGGCGATCGGGCCCGGCTTGACGTCCGTGTAGTAGTCGGGGCCGGAGCGGCCGCCCGCCTTGAAGGGGGCGGCGGCGGACAGGATCGGCAGGCCGCCCAGGCCCGCGGCTTCGGCGATGGAGCGGACGTACCAGATCTGCGCGTTGCTGACGATCTGCACGGAAGGGTCGTCGGCCACCAGCGCCCAGTAGCTGTTGATGGGCACGCGGGTTTCGCCCACGGGCTGGCGGACATAGGCCAGGGTCGCGTCGTGCTCGGTCTGCGCGGCGCGCAGCACCGCGGGGGCGGCGTCCACCTTGGCCTGGATGGAGCGGTCGGGCTTGCGCTCGTAGATCGGGCGCGCCTCCACGGCGAAGTTCGCGACCTTCCAGGCATTGTTCTGCCGTTCCAGCGCCAGGTCGATCACGCCGAGATGGCTGCCCCAGAAGCCCGCCATCACGGCGGGGACGCCGTGCAGCGTGCCCTTCACGTTGTCGGCGCCGGCGATACCCGCGAAGTCGCGCGTGCCGGGGAAGACGAGGTGCTGGTGGCCGGTGAACATGGCGTCGATGCCCGGCACCTTGGCGAGGTAGAGGGCGGCGTTCTCGGCGCCCGCCTCGCCCTCGCCGCCGGCGATGCCGGAATGGCAGAGCGCGATCACCAGGTCGGACTTTTCGCGCAGCGCGGGGAGGTAGTGGCGTGCGGCCTCCACGATGTCGATGGTGGTGGCCTTGCCGTCCAGGTTGGCCTTGTCCCACTGCACGATCTGCGGCGGCACGAAGCCGATCACGCCGATGCGCAGCTTGTGCTTAGTGCCGGCCTCGTCGGTCAGCTCGCGCTCGAAGACGCGGGTGGGCTCGATCAGCGGCGTGCCGTCGGGCTTGAACACGTTGGCGCAGACGGAGGGGAAGTTCTGCCCGCCCAGCGAGGTGCCGAGGTAGTCCAGCCCGTAGTTGAACTCGTGGTTGCCCAGCGTGCCGCAGACGTAGTCCAGCCCGTTCATCGCCGCGATGATCGGGTGCACCTGCCCGGGCTTCAGGCCGTGGCTGTAGGCCATGTAGTCGCCCAGGGGGCTGCCCTGGATCACGTCGCCGTTGTCGAACAGCAGGGCGTTGGGGACCTCGGCGCGGGCGGCGGCGATCAGCGTCGCGGTCTTGGCCAGGCCCACCGTGTCGTCGGTGCGGTCGCGGTAATAGTCGTAGGGAAAGACGTTGACGTGCAGGTCGGTGGTTTCCAGCAGCCGCAGCCGGATGCGCGCGGGGCCGGTCGCCCCCTGCGCGCGGGCGGCCACGGGCGCCAGCGCCGCGGCGGCACCGGCCAGCAGAAGGGGACGGCGAGAGATCGGAGCGGTCATGGGAACCTGCCGGGCACGGGGCCGAAGGGAAACCGCATTCTCCCGCCGCCCTCCCCCGCGATCAATCCCCACCCGCGCTGCGGTGGTACCAGCCTCGGGATTGGTTGCACTCGCGGGGGATGGTCCTGTTGGCCGCGGTTGGTCCGTGGTGTTCGGGCGTCGGCCAGAGGGGCTCCGCCCCTCTGGACACCCCGCGAGGAGCTTAGGCTCCTCGACCTCATGAGTGCCTCCGGCGGGGGCGGGATGGCCGACGGCAGCCATGATGGACAGCGCTGTCCAACCCGCCCCCGCCGGAGGCACTCAACGTGGGGTCCGGGGAGTTTAAACTCCCCGGCGGGGTCCAGGGGCAGCGCCCCTGGCCAACGCCAGAGCATCAGGGACAAACAGCCGCCACCGGAACACCCCCGCAGTGCGACCGACCCCGAGGCAGGCACCACCGGGGAGCGGGTCAGGCGGCGCGGGGCTGGGAGCGGCGGCGGTCGTCGTTGAGGGCGGCCTTGACCTGTGTGAGGACTTCGTCGCGGCTGCTGAAGACGTCGCGGGCCTTGGGGGGTTCGATCCACCAGCGGGCGCGCAGCACCACGCCGTCGCCGTCCAGGCCGACCAGCATGACCTCGGGGGCAGGGTCGGACAGGACACTGTCGGCGCGGCGTACGGCCTGGATCATCAGGCGTCGCTTGCGCTCCACGTCCTCGCCGTCGGAGATGGAGAAGTCGTAGTCCAGGCGGCGCTTCTCGAAGGCGGTGTTCACCGTGACGGTGCCGGTGAACAGCGTGGAATTGGGGATCACGACGCGGCGGCCGTCATAGGTGCGGATGGCGGTGGCGCGGGTCTCGATCTCCTCCACCGTGCCTTCGGTGTCGTTGACGCGGATCTGGTCGCCGATGCGGAAGGGCTCGGTCAGCAGGATCAGGATGCCCGCGAGAAAGTTCTGCAGGATGTCGCGGAAGGCGAAGCCGATGGCCACGCCGCCGATGCCCAGCACCTGGATCAGCTGCGCCGGCTGAAAGGAGGGCAGCGCGATCACCATGCCCACCATCACGCCCAGCAGCATGATGCCGCCCTGCGCCAGCCGGCCCAGCACCAGCCCGACGTTGCGGTGCCGCTGGCGCTTCGCGGTGAAGCGCGTCACCAGTTTTCGCACCGTGTTGGCGGTGAGGTGGAAGGCCGCATAGACCAGGAGGGCGATGGCCAGGTAGGGCAGGCGTTCCAGAAAGCCGCTCACCATGCCGTGGACCGATTGCAGGGCGGTGCTGAGGTCGAAATCCATGTCCCCCGAGACGCCTCAGCCCGGGGAAGGATGCGAGTTGAAGGCCGTTTTCCCCACCCGTTCCGCCCGGTGAACGGCCGCGGGGCGCCGGTTTTCCGGTGGTGCGGGCGGCGGGCGGACGGGTGGAATTCCTCGTTCCCTCACCCGTTCGGGTGATGGGCGGGGCTGCCGGCCGGGCGGGCCGGTGTGATGGTGGGCGGCATGCCGGTGGCGATCCCGCCGGGGCTGCTGGGCGGCCTGCGCGGCAGCGTCCTGGTCAGCCTGGACGGCGCCGCGCCGGTGCCGTGAGCGCGGACGCCGTTTCGCGGCCGGGCGGCCGGCGGGGTGAACCGCCGGGCCGTACTGGTCCGGCCGTGGCGCGTCGGTGGCGGCCGGAACGGGCCGCGGGCGCGGCCGGACGGGCTCTCTGCCCGCCGGGGCGGAACGGGTGTTCAGCCCGCCGCGGCGGGGGCGCCGAGGCGGCGTTCGATGGCGTCCCAGATGGCTTCCTCCAGGTGGACGCCGTCGAAGCGGGCGACCTCCTGCAGGCCGGTGGGGGAAGTGACGTTGATCTCCGTCAGGTGGTCGCCGATCACGTCGATGCCCACGAAGATCAGCCCGCGCTCGCGCAGCATCGGGCCGATCGCCGCGCAGATCTCGCGCTCGCGCGGGGTGAGTTCGGATTTCTCCGGGCGGCCGCCGACATGCATGTTGGACCGGGCCTCGCCCTGGGCGGGGACGCGGTTGATGGCGCCCAGCGGCTCGCCGTCCACCAGGATGATGCGCTTGTCGCCCTGCCGCACGGCGGGGAGGTACTGCTGGATCATCAGCGGCTCGCGCGACAGCCCGCCGAAGAGTTCCAGCAGGGCGGCGAGGTTGGGATCCTCGGGGCGCAGGTGGAACACACCGGCGCCGCCATTGCCGAAGAGCGGCTTGACGATGATGTCGCCGTGCTTGGCGCGGAAGTCGCGGATGCGGCGGATGTCGCGGGTGATCAGCGTGTCCGGCATCAGCTCCGGGAAGTGCGTCACCAGCAGCTTCTCGGGCGCGTTGCGGACCGAGGCCGGGTCGTTCACCACCAGCGTCTTCGGGTGGATGTGCTCCAGCAGGTGGGTGGCGGTGATGTAGGCCATGTCGAAGGGCGGGTCCTGGCGCATCAGCACCACGTCCGCCTCGGTGCCGAGGTCCAGGACCGTCTCGGCGCCCAGGGTGTGGTGGTTGCCGTGCTCGCGCCGCACCTCCACCGGCTGGGCGCGCACGGAAACGCGGCCGGATTCCAGCGCCAGGTCGCGCGGGTGGTAGTGCCAGAGCTGGTGGCCCCGGCGCTGGGCTTCCAGCATCAGGGCGAAGGTGCTGTCGCCCTTGATGTCGATCTCCCCGATCGGGTCCATCTGCACCGCCACCCTCAGCGCGCGCGCCATGCCGAGTTCCTTCACCCTGTGCGTCCGGCGCAGTTGGTGGCATCCCGCCTGCCGCAATACTAGGGGGTGGGTTCGGGGATGGCGGCTGTGGCGCTGACGGGGCATGCGCGGGTGGCGGGGGTGATGGGCTGGCCGGTGGGGCATTCGCGCTCGCCGCGGCTGCACGGCTTCTGGTTGGAGCGGCACGGGATCGACGGCGCCTATGTGCCGCTGCCGGTGCCGCCCGAGCGCTTCGCGGAGGCGGTGCGCGGCCTCCTGGCGGCGGGCTTCGCCGGGGCCAACGTTACGGTCCCGCACAAGCAGGCGGCCTTTGCCTGCTGCGACGTGGTGGAGGATTCCGCCCGCCGGGCCGGGGCGGTGAACACGCTGGTGTTCCGCGACGGCCTGATCCACGGCTCCAACACCGATGGCTGGGGCTTCCTGGAAAGCGTGCGGGAGCAGGCGCCGGGCTGGGAGGCCGCCGCGGGGCCAGCGGCCGTGCTGGGCGCTGGCGGCGCGGCGCGGGCGGTGGCGACGGCGCTGCTGGAGGCCGGCGCGCCGCGGGTGGTGCTGTGCAACCGCACCGCGGCGCGGGCGGAAGTGCTGGCGCGGGACCTGGAAGCGGCCGGGACGGGGCGGATCGCGGTGGCGGCCGACCCGCCCGCGGCGCTGCGAGGGGCGGCGCTGCTGGTCAACACGACCTCGCTGGGCATGGCCGGGCAGCCGCCGCTGGAGCTGGACCTCGCGCCCCTGCCGGAAGGGGCGGTGGTGGCGGACATCGTCTACGTGCCGCTGGAAACGCCGCTGCTGCGAAGCGCGCGGGCGCGCGGGCTGCGGGCGGTGGACGGGTTGGGGATGCTGCTGCACCAGGCGCGGCCGGGCTTCCGGGACTGGTTCGGCGTGCTGCCCGTGGTGGACGCGGCGCTGCGGGCGCACGTGGCGGCGGATATCCCGCTCCGCTAGAAGGCTGCGCATGCGCATCCTCGGCCTGACCGGCAGCATCGGCATGGGCAAGTCCACCGCCGCCCGCGCCTTCCGGCGGCTGGGGGTGCCGGTGTTCGACGCCGACGCCGCCGTGCACGCGTTGCAAGGGCCGGGCGGCCGCGCCGTGGGACCGCTGGCCCGGGCCTTTCCCGGCACGGTGCGCGACACCCCGCGCGGCGCCGCCGTGCACCGCGAAGCGCTGCGCCGCGCCGTGATCGGCGACGAGGCGGCGATGCGGCGGCTGGAGCGCATCATGCACCCGCTGGTGCGCGCGGCGGAGCGTCGCTTCCTGGCGGCGGCGCGGCGGCGGGGCGAGCGGCTGGTAGTGCTGGACGTGCCGCTGCTGTTCGAGACCGGCGGCGAGCGGCGGGTGGACGCGGTGGTGGTGGTGACCGCCCCGGCCGCCGTGCAGCGCGCCCGGGTGCTGCGCCGCCCGGGCATGACGCCGGACCGTTTCGCCGCCATCCTGGCGCGGCAGGTGCCCGATGCCGAGAAGCGGCGGCGGGCGCAGCACGTCATCCACACCGGGCTGTCGCGCCACGCCGCGCAACGGGCGGTGCGGGCGCTGGTGGGCCATGCGCCGCCGCCGCGACACCCTTCACGGCGGGGCCCGGCGCGGCCAAGTTCCCCCCGACCGACGTCGCCCTGACGCCGCCTTTTGCGCCATCCCCGGTGAGACCGCCCGCATGACCCGCGCCCTGATCCTGGACACCGAGACCACCGGCCTCGACCCCGCCACCGGCGACCGCGTGCTGGAGGTGGCGGCGATCGAGGTGGTCAACCTCGTGCCCAGCGGGCGCGAGTTCCACCGGGTGATCGACCCCGAGCGCGACGTGCCGGAGGAAGCCACGCGCGTGCACGGCTTCACGCGCGAGATGCTGCGCGGCAAGCCGGTTTTCGCGCAGATCCTTCCCGAGCTGCTGGACTTCCTGGGCGACGACCCGGTGGTGGCGCACAACGCGCCCTTCGACTTCAACTTCCTGGACCACGAGTTCGACCGCTGCGGCGTGCCGCGCATCGCGCGCTCGCGCATGGTGGACACGCTGGCCCTGGCCAAGACGCGCTTCCCCGGCCTGCCCAACAGCCTGGACGCGCTGTGCCGGCGCTACGGCATCGACAACACCATGCGCACCTCGCACAACGCGCTGCTGGACGTGCAGCTGCTCAGCCAGGTCTACCTGGAGCTGATGGGCGGCAAGCAGCCCGTGCTGGGCCTGGCCGAGCGCCACGTGGCGCCGCTCGCCACCGGCGCCGACGGCCAGCTGCGCACCCGCACGCCGCGCCCGATCGTGCCGACGCCGGAGGAGCTGGAACGCCACGCGGGTTTCCTGGGCAAGCTCAAGGACCCCGTGTGGTCCGGCTTCATCGAAGGCTGACGCGGCGGGCCGTGCGGCCCGGGTGTCGCGCGGGCCTTTCCGAACCGGGCGGGGTTGCGGGATACTGCGCCAAGCCGGCGCTTCCGCGCGCCGCTTGAACGCCCGGAGTGCCCTCCATGCCCGACACGCACCGCGTTTCCGCCACGCCCGACACGGTGCGCTGGGGCGCCTTCGACGCGGCCTTTCCGCCGGTGGCCAGCGTGGCGCCGGGCGACCTGGTGGTGCTGGAATGCATCTCCGGCGGGCCCGAGGCGCTGCCGCCCGCGGAGGCCGGGATGCGCGTGCCGGAAGCGCTGACGCGCTACCACGCCACGGAACCGGCGCGGCTGGGGCCGCATATCCTGACCGGGCCGGTGGAGGTGCGCGGCGCCGAGCCGGGCGACATGCTGCGCGTCGAGGTGGAGAAGATCGAGCTGGGCGCCGACTGGGGCTTCTGCGGCTTCCGCCCGCTGTTCGGCACGCTGCCGGAAGACTTCCCCTATGCGCGCATGCTGCACATCCCCGTGGACCGCGAGACGCGCACGGCGCGGCTGCCGATGGGCGCGGGCGTGACGCTGCCGCTGTCTCCGTTCTTCGGCGTGATGGGCGTCGCACCGCCGCCGGAATGGGGCCGCATCTCCACCAAGGAGCCGCGGGCGCATGGCGGCAACCTCGACAACAAGGAGCTGGGCGAAGGGGCGGTGCTGATGCTGCCCGTGCACGTGGCGGGGGCGATGTTCTCGGCGGGTGACGGGCACGGCGTGCAGGGCGACGGCGAGGTCTGCATCAACGCGCTGGAGATGTGCCTGACCGGGCATTTCCGGCTCGGGCTGGAAAAGGGCGGCGGCGCGGCCGACCCGGTGCTGCGCTTCCCGCGCGCGGAAACCGCGACGCATTTCATCACCATGGGCATGAACGAGGACCTCGACCTCGCGATGAAGCAGGCGTTGCGCGAGATGATCAGCTTCATCGGTGCGCGCGCCAACCTGTCGGCGGCGGATGCCTACCAGTTCTGTTCGCTGGCGGTGGATTTCCGCGTGACGCAGACGGTGAACGGCGAGAAGGGCGTGCACGGGATGCTGCGCAAGGGCCTGCTGTTCTGATGGGCGGCACGGCGATGGCGTGCGCCGGTGCGTTTCCGGTCACGCCATGTGCCGGAAGTGCCGCGTCCTGAAACAGTTCGGGAGAAGGTGCCGTGCAATGGCACGGTTCTCCCCAGGTTCCACAATCCGTCCACAACTTTTACGGGTGGAAAACGGTTCCGCATATTGTGGGGACGGCTCGGGGCGACCTACCGTATCTGGTAGGATAGCCGGGATTGGAGAGACCCTCATGGAGTGGACCGCTGAAGCGATCGACGCCTTGCAGGCCTTGTGGGCGGAGGGGCACTCCACGGCGGAGATCGGCCGCCGCATGGGGATTTCCAAGAATGCCGTGGTGGGCAAGGCACACCGGCTGAACTTGTCGGCGCGGCCCAGCCCGATCCGGCGCGAGGACGGCGCCGCCCGCGCGGCGCAGCCCGCGCCCGCCGCGGCGGAAGCGCGTCGTCCGGTCGAGGCACCGCAGCCGCAGGCCGCGCCACCGCCGCCCGCCGTGCTGCCGACGGTGCTGCCCGCGGCCGTGCGCGCGGAACGGCCCGCCGCGCCGCGCGCGGCCCCGGCGCCGGTGGTGCGATCCTTTCAGCGGATGGGCGGGCGTTCCTGCTGCTGGCCGCTGGGCGAGCCTGGCACGCCGGAGTTCCGCTTCTGCACCGCCGAGGCGGCGGGCGGCCGGCCCTACTGCGCCGAGCACGCTTCCATCGCCTACGTGAAGTCGCGCGACCGGCGCGAGGACGCGGCCTGACGCGACGCGCGGCCGGTTTCCCGGAAACCGGCCGCGCGCTGCCATCCCCTGCCCCGCTGCCGCGTTGCGGGTGAGCAGCGGGAGAGCGACTCCATGGTTCACAGCGGCAGCGCCCGGTCCGGCCTGATCGTCCATTCGCACCGGCCCTTCAACGCCGAGCCGCCGCTGGACCGCCTGCGCGCCAGCTTCCTGACCGCGCAATCCGATTTCTACGTGCGCAGCCACGGCGACGTGCCGCAACTGGATGCCGCCACGCACCGGCTGCGGGTGGACGGGCGGGTGGCACGGCCGCTCGACCTGTCGCCGGACGCGCTGCGCCGGGATTTCCCGCACAGCACGGTGCAGGCGGTGCTGCAATGCGCCGGCAACCGGCGTGGCGACCTGCGGCAGGTCCGGCCGGTGTCGGGCGATCCCTGGTCGGCGGGCGCCATCGGCTATGCTGCCTGGACCGGCGTGGCCCTGGCCGAGGTGCTGCGCGCGGCAGGGGCCGCGACGGGGGCGGAACTGCACGTCGCCTTCGCGGCGCCGGACGACTGCGAAGCCGAGGGGGAGCGCTACCGCTTCGGCGCTTCCATCCCGATGCGCAAGGCGCTGTCGCCCGAGGTGATCCTGGCCTGGGCCATGAACGGCGAGGCGCTGACGCCCGCGCACGGCTTCCCGCTGCGCGCGGTGGTGCCGGGCTTCGCGGGGGTGCGCAGCGTGAAGTGGCTGACGGGCATCACCGTGCAGGACCGGCCCAGCGACGCCCGGCCGCAGGCGCGGGACTACAAGCTGTTTCCGCCCGGGGTGACGGCGGCCACGGCGGACCCCGCGGCCGGACACACCATCGAGGAGATGCCGCTCAACGCGGCGATCTGCGAACCCGCCCCCTTCGCGGTGCTGCCGGCCGGTCCCGCCACCCTGCGCGGCTACGCGGTGGCCACGGCGCGGCGCATCGCCCGGGTGGACGTGTCGGCGGACGGCGGCCGCTGCTGGCAGCAGGCCGCGCTGGAATGCGACGCCGATGCGCCCTGGAGCTGGTGTTTCTGGCAGGCAGTGGTGGAGTTGCCGCCCGGCGAGCACGAGTTGGCGGTGCGGGCCTGGGACAGCGCCGGCCAGACTCAGCCGGCGCGACTGGACGACACCTGGAACTGCAAGGGCTACCTCAACGCCGCCTGGCATCGCGTGCGGGTCCGCGCCGGCTGATCCCCGGCGGCGCGCGGGACCGGCATGATCGGGCCCGCGTGGTCAGGTCGGCGTTGTCAGGCGGCCGGGGTGGGGCCGGGGGTTTCCATCATCTCGCGCACGCGGGTGGCCATGTGTTCCATGGCGAAGGGCTTGGTGATCATGGCCATGCCCGGTTCCAGGAAGCCGCTGGCCAGGGTGGCGTTCTCGGCGTAGCCGGTCATGAACAGCACCTTCAGCCCCGGCCGGGCTTCCCGCGCCGCTTCCGCCAACTGGCGCCCGTTCAAACCGGGCAGGCCGATATCGGTCAGCAGCAGGTCGATGCGACGGCGGGAGCGCAGGATGTCCAGCTCCGCCAGCCCGTCCGCCGCTTCCAGGGCGCGGTAGCCCAGCTCGTGCAGCACCTCCAGCATCAGGCCGCGCACCACGGGCTCGTCCTCCACCACCAGCACCGTTTCGCCGTCCTCCGCCTGGTGCGCGGGGGACAGTTCGGGCAGCGCTTCCTCCACCTCGCCCTCGCCACGGAAGCGCGGCAGGTAGAGCTTCACCGTCGTGCCCTGGCCGAACTCGCTGTAGATGCGCGCGTAGCCTTCGGACTGGCGGGTGAAGCCGTAGATCATGCTCAGCCCCAGCCCGGTGCCCTGCCCGATCGGCTTGGTGGTGAAGAAGGGGTCGAAGGCACGCTCGGCCACGTCGGGCGTCATGCCCGTGCCGGTGTCGGTGACGCTGAGGCAGACATACTGGCCGGGCTTCACGTCGCGCAGCTGCGCGGCATAGGTGCTGTCGAGGTGGGCATTGGCCGTCTCGATCGTCAGGCGGCCGCCGGCGGGCATGGCGTCGCGGGCGTTGATGGCCAGGTTCAGCAGCGCGCTTTCCAGCTGGTTCTGGTCGCAGCGCGTCAGCCACAGCCCGCCGCCGAGTACGAATTCCAGCGCGATGCGCTCGCCCAGGGTGCGGCGGAGCAGCTCCTCCATGGAAGCCACAAGCGCGTTGACGCGCACCGGGCGGGGGTCCAGCGGCTGGCGGCGCGCGAAGGCCAGCAGCCGGTGCGTCAGCGCCGCCGCGCGCTGCGCCGAGGCGGCGGCGGCATCCACGAAGCGGCCGCTTTCCGCCGCCCGGCCCCCGTCCAGGCGCTTCCGCACCAGGTCGAGCGAGCCGATGATGCCCTGGAGCAGGTTGTTGAAGTCGTGCGCGATGCCGCCGGTGAGCTGGCCCACCGCCTCCATCTTCTGCGACTGGCGCAGCGCGTCCTGCGCCAGTTCCAGCTCCGCCGCGCGCTGCTTCTCGGCGGTGATGTGGCGGCCGCTGGCGTAGAGCAGCTCGCCTTCCGGCACCGCGCGCCAGGAGAACCAGCGGTATTCGCCGTCGCGGTGGCGGAAGCGGTTCTCGAACTGCTGCGCCGCGCCGGGAGCGGCGCGCAGCAGCGACTCGCGCGTCGGCGCCGCGTCCTCGGGGTGGAGGAAGTCGGGCAGGCCGCGGCCCACCACCTCGGCCGGCGCGTAGCCGAGGATCGTGGTCCAGGCGGGGTTCGCGGCGCGGAAGATGCCGTCGGCGTCCAACACCGCCAGCAGGTCCTGGGTGTTGCGCCACACCCGGTCGCGCTCGCGCGTGCGCTCGGCGACCTGGCGCTCCAGCGTCTCGTTCAGCTGGCGCAGCTCAGCCTCGCGCGCGCGCAGGGCGGCTTCGGCCAGCATCTTGCCGGTGGTTTCCACCGCGGCGCAGAACATGCCGGGGATGCGGCCCTCGGCGTCGCGCAGCGGGGAATAGGAGAAGGTGAACCAGGTCTGTTCCGGCGCGCCGTTGCGTTCCAGCGTCAGGGGGAAGTCCTGGAAGAAGGTGGCCTCCCCGGCATAGGCGCGGCGGATCAGCGGCCCGATCTCGGGCCAGGCTTCGGGCCAGATGTCCTGGAAGCGCCGGCCCAGCGCCGCGGGGTGGCGGCAGCCGAGCATGGGGATATAGGCGTCGTTGTACAGGCAGGCGCCGCCTTCGCCCCAGAGCAGGAACATCGGGAAGCGCGAGCCGAGCATCAGCCCCACGGCGCTGCGCAGGGCCAGGGGCCAGTGTTCCGGCGAGGCGGCGGGAAAGCCGGCCCAGCCGAAGCTGCGCAGGCGCGCGCCCATTTCGCCACCGTCCGACAGGAAGCCGTGATCGTGCTGTTCCGCCACCCAGGCCCGCCGTCCGCCACCATTCCCCGGACGGCGACGCCGAGCCGCCATCCGGGCGCATCCATAGGCCGCCCGGCCTGCGCCGGCCAGGGGAATGCCGCCGCGGCGCGGGGTGCGGCGCGGTGAGGCTGCTCTTCGCCCCCACCTCTCCCTTCGCGCGCAAGGTGCGGGTCGCGGCGATCGAGCTGGGGCTGGGCGCGCGCATCGCGGCGGTGCCGGTGGACCCCTGGTCGGATGCGGGGCTGCGGGCGCTGAACCCGCTGGCCAAGGTGCCCGTGCTGCTGCGCGAGGACGGGCGGGCGATCGCCGAATCCGCGGTGATCTGCGAGTATCTCGACCATCTCGCGGGCGGGCGGCTGTTTCCCCCGGCCGGCGAGCCGCGCTGGCAGGCCCTGGCCCTGCAGGGCGTGGCGGACGGGATGAGCACCGCTGCCGGGCGCCTCTTCGCCGACGAGCGGCGGCCGGACAACGAGCGTTCCAGCGCGGTGATGCGGCGCCAGGCGGCGGCGATCGAGGCCGGGCTGGACCGGCTGGCGGCGGAGGCCGCGGCGCTGTCGCCGGTGCTGGCGGATATCGGTGCGGTGGCCGCGGCCTGCGCCCTCGGCTACCTCGACTTCCGCTGGCCGGAACGCGACTGGCGGCACGGCCGCGACGGGCTGGCGCGCTGGGCGGCGGTGGTGGCGGCCCGGCCCTCCATGGCGGCGACGCGGCACGCGCTGCCGGGTTGACGGGTGCGGCGGCCGGCCGGGGGTGTTCGGGCCGGAGGTGCCGCCTTCCCCTGGCCGGAGTCGTCCGGAGCAGCCACCCGGCGCGGCGCGGGCGTTGCCTTGTTCCGGCGCGCGGCCGATGCTCCGGCCCCATCGCTGCACCGGGGAGTTCCATGAACCGTCACGCGTCCCATCACCACCGGCGGGGGGTGCTGCCCGCCCTGGCGGCCCTGTTGCTGCTGCTGCCGGCCGCGCTCGGCCTGGGCGGGGCGGAGGCGCAGGGGCGCCGGACGCTGGAGGTGGTGCGGGCGCGCGGGGTGCTGTCCTGCGGCGTGCTGGGCACGATCTACGGCTTCTCGGCGCCCGACAGCGGCGGGGTGATGCGCGGCATCGATGCCGACAGCTGCCGCGCGGTGGCGGCCGCGGTGCTGGGCGACGCGAACAAGGTGCGCTTCGTGATGCTGGCGCCGCAGAGCCGCTTCACCGCGGTGCAGTCGGGCGAGGTGGACGTGCTGTTCGCCAACACCACCTGGACGCTGGGCCGCGACGCCGCGCTGGGCATGACCTTCACGGGGGTGAACTACTACGACGGCCAGGGCTTCCTGGTGTCCCGGGCTTCGGGCATCGCGCATGCCGAGCAGCTGGACGGCGCCACGGTGTGCCTGCTGGCCGGCGGCACGGCCGAGCAGAACCTGAGCGACTGGTTCGGCGCCCGGAAGCTGCGCTTCACCCCCGTGCTGATGGAGCAGCAGAACGAGATGGTGCAGGCCTTCGGCGCCGGCCGTTGCGACGCGATCACGCAGGATGCCTCCGCGCTGTCGGCGCATCGCCGCACGCTGGGACCGGACCGCTTCGTGATCCTGCCGGAGCTGATCGGCACCGAGCCGCTGGGCGGCGCCGTCGCCAAGGGCGATGACCAGTGGTTCGAGATCGTGCGCTGGACCCACAACGCCGCGGTGATGGCCGAGGCGCTGGGCGTGACCAGCAACAACGCCGAGGCGATGCGGGCTTCCGCGGTTCCGGCCATCCGGCGGCTGGTGGGCACGGAGGGCGATCTCGGCCGGCAGCTGGGGCTGGGCGCCAGCTGGGCCTTCGACCTCGTGAAGCAGGTGGGCAATTACGGCGAGATGTGGGAGCGCAACATCGGGCCCACCGGCGTGGACCGCGGCCGCAACCGGCTGTGGCTGGAGGGCGGGCTGCAGTTCTCGCCGCCGATCCGCTGATGCTGCGCTCGCATCGCGAGCTGTTCGAGATCCCGCGCGAGGTCGCCTATCTCAACAACGGTGCCTTCACGCCGCTGCCGCGCGCCGTGCGCGAGGCCGGCGAGGCCGGGGTGGCGGCCAAGAGCACGCCCTGGCGCATGGACCCCGAGGCCACGCGCGAGCGGGCCGAGGCGGTGCGTACCGCCGCCGCCCGCTGCATCGGCGCCACGGCGGACGACATCGCCATCGTGCACTCCGCCGCCTACGGCGTGGCCACCGCGGCGGCGAACCTGCCGGTGGAGCGCGGCACGCGCATCCTGCTGATCGAGGGCGAGTTCCCTTCGCAGGCGTTGGAATGGGCGCGGCTGGCGGAGGAACGCGGCGCGGTGCTGGACCTGGTGCCGCGCCCTGCGGATGGCAACTGGACCCGTGCGCTGCGGGAGCGCATCGCGCAGCCCGGCCTGCCGCCTGTGGGGGTCGCGGCGCTGACGCCGCTGGTGTGGACCGACGGCACGCTGATCGACCTCGAAGCGCTGGCTGCACCGCTGCGGGCGCAGGGGGCGGCGATCGTGGTGGACGCCACCCAGGCCGCGGGCATCCTGCCGGTGGACGTGGCGCGGATCGGCGCGGATTTCCTGGTGTTCCCGACTTACAAGTGGCTGCTGGGGCCCTATACGCTGGCCTTCCTCTACGCCGCGCCGGGGCGGCAGGGTGGCACGCCGCTGGAACAGCACGCCTTCAACCGCGTGGGCGGCGCCGCCCTCTTCGACGGCCGGCTGGGCCCGCCGGTGCCCAGCGCGCGGCGCTTCGACATGGGCCAGCGCTACAACCCCGTCTCCCTGCCCATGGCGCTGGCCGGCATGGCCCTGCTGGAAGGCTGGGGGCGCGAGGCGATCCGCGAGCGGCTGCGCGCCAGCACCGATGCCCTGGCCGAGGCGGCTGCCGGTTTCGGCCTGCTCCCCACGCCCCGCGCGCTGCGGCCGCCGCACATCCTGGGGCTGCGCGTGCCCGCGGGCGTGCAGGCCGGCACCCTGGTGGCCGCCCTGGCCGAGAACGGCGTGTTCATCGCGGAACGCGGCGACTCCCTGCGCGTCGGCGCCCATGTGTTCAACGACGCCGAGGATATCGACCGCTTCCGCACCGCCCTCGGCCCGGCCCTGGCGCGCAGCACCGGCTGACGCGGTCCGGGCTGGTCTGGGTGCCCTGGCCGTGGCCGTGGCCGTGGCCGTGGCCAGGAGGCTCTGCCTCCTGGACCCCAGGGCAAAGGCAAAGCCTTTGTCCCGAGCCGGGGAGTTACGAACTCCCCGGACCCCGCGTTGAGTGCCTCCGGCGGGGGCGGGCCAGGACACCATTGTCCACTGGGCTGACGTGGGCCAACTCGCCCCCGCCGGAGGCACTCATGAGGTCGAGGAGCCTAAGCTCCTCGCGGGGGTTCCAAGGGGGCAGAGCCCCCTTGGCCACGGCTAGCCAACCCAGGACCACCCGATCCGCCGGTCAGTCGTCCGCGTGCCCGGCGGTGTTGCCCTGGCCGCGGCCGGGGGACCAGACCGGGTCGGGGCGGCGCCACAGGCCAGGGTCGCGCATGGCGGCGGCCAGGGCGTCCCCGCCCCGGTTCGGCGGGAGGGTGGTGCTCCCTTCCCGCCCCCTCTAGTTCGGCGCAGCGCGGGGAAACACCAGCCGCACCGTCGTGCCGCGGCCGGGGGTGCTGCTGATGGCCAGCCGGCCGCCAGCGCCGTCGACGAATTCCAGCGCCAGGAACAGGCCGAGCCCGGTGCCCTCGCCATTGCCCTTGGTGGTGAAGAACAGTTCCGTGGCCCGCGCCAGCACCTCCGGCGTCATGCCCGCGCCGGTGTCGGTGACCGACAGCTCCACCGCCTCGTTGCCGTTCAGCAGCGCCGCCGCTTCCGGCGCCGGCACCGCCCGGGTGGCCAGGGTGATGCTGCCCTCCCCGGCGATGGCCTCGGTGGCATTGCGCACGAGGTTGGCCAGCACGAGCTCGAGCTGCCCGGCATCCAGCCGCACCGGCAGGGCTTCCGCCGCGAGGCAGAGGCGGAGCGGCACGCCGGGGCGGCTGCCCGCGGCCAGCCGGGCCTCGGCGCCGCGGGCCAGCGCGTTGAGGTCCACGGCCTGTTCCCCGCCGGACTGCCGCCGCGCCAGGGCCAGCAGTTCCGCCGCCAGCCGGCCGGCCCGCCGGGCCGCCTGGTCGGCGCGGCGGAGGTAGCTCGCCTGGCGTTCATCGGCCGCGAGATCCGCGGCGCGTTCCACCGTGCCGACCACCACCGTCATCAGGTTGTTGAACTCATGCGCCACGCCGGAGGCCAGGGCGCCGATGCTTTCCGCCCGTTGCGCCTGCCGCCGCGCCGCTTCCTTACGGGCGCTGATGTCGATCTGGCTGGCGAAGACGTAGACCAGCCGCCCTTGCGGGTCGAAGACCGGGCTGAGGTGCAGGGCGTTCCAGAAGCCCGTGCCATCCTTGCGGTAGTTGTAGACCTCGCCGTCGAAGCTTTCGCGCGCGGCTAGGGCGCGGCGGATGCGCTCCACGTCGGCCGGGTCGGTGTCCGGCCCCTGCAGGAAGCGGCAGTTGCGGCCCAGCACTTCCTCGGGCCGGTAGCCGGTCAGGGCGCAGAAGGCGGGGTTGGCGAACACCACCGGGCAGTCCGCCAGGTTGGGATCGGCGAGCACCATGGGCATGCGGGTGGCCTGCACGGCCGCGCGGAACACGTGCAGGTCCTGCAGGCCCTGGCCGGAGGCGGCGATCTCGGCTCCGCTCACGGAAGGCAGGGGCTGCTGGTGCATGGGGTGCTTCGGTCGGTCCGGAGAAGGAACGCCCGGGAGGGCGGGACGCCCGAGCGCGTCACGCGGTCGTGTTGCGACAGCCCGGGGTTACAGCGAGTTAAAGACTGTACGGTACTGCACGGTTGCCGGATGAACGGTGTGCGCGGGAAGAAGGGTTGGTGATTTCTTGTCAAAAGGTCGCATCCTGCTGGTCGAGGACGAGACCTGCATCCGGGAACTTCTCGCCGAAGCCCTATCCGAGGCGGATCACGAAGTCCTGGAAGCCAGCGACGGCGAGGAAGCCATGGCGATGCTGGACGGGCCGGACGGCTTCGACCTGCTGCTGACCGACGTGCATTTCCCCGGCCGCTTCGACGGTCTGGACGTGGCGCGCTGCGCCCGCCTCCGCAAGCCCGGCATTCCCGTGGTCTTCGCCACGGGACGGCCGGACACGGTGGCGGCCTTCGGGGTGCTGGGGCCGCGGGAGCTCTGCCTGGCCAAGCCGTTCAGCCTGCGCGAGGCGCTGGGCGCGGTGTCCCACCTGCTGGAGGCGAGGCCGGCCTGACGGGCCGCTTCGCCGCGGCCCGCGCCCGGCGGCGGTTCAGCGTTCGCTGAACGGCACCCCGCCCTTGGCCTTGGAGTCCAGGGCGGATTCCACGATCTGCACCGTCACCGAGGTGGCGGCCACCCCGAAATTCTTCACCATGGCCTCGGTGAGGTCCTTCATCAGGCCGCGCTTCTGTTCGGCGGTGCGGCCGGCCGCGGCGAAAACGACGATCTCGGGCATGGTGCCCTCCCCTTGCGAATGAGACGGCAGCCTAGAGGCTGTTGTGGACTGAGGGGAGGTCCAGATTTGCGGGATGACCCGCAAGGCTTATCCGTCCGACGTATCCGATGAGGAATGGGGTCTGGTCGCACCCTACCTCGTGCTGCTGCCCG
>NZ_JBLLEB010000027.1:0-58452 GCF_047690175.1 Roseomonas sp. BN140053
ACAACTCACGACGGCTGCATTCGGCTCTGGGCTATCTCAGCCCCGTGCAGTTCGAAGATCAACACGCCCAGCAGACGGTCAAAACAGCGGCCTGATCCTGTCCACTCACAGGGGCGCACTCCAGTTCTCCCGCCTATGATGCAGCCGTGAAAATCGCTGCCGAACCCCATATCTGGCACTACTTCGGCAGGCTCAGTTCAAGCAGTACCCGGGAGTTCGGGTTCACGCTCGCGAAGCCACTGCCGAGCAGCTCGCCCTCTCCGATCCGGATCAGTCAAGCGTCGTACTTGGCGCCCTGGAACCGTTCAGCACCCAGCATCGACCCGTTGATGGATGGCGCCCTCCTTTGCGTGGCAGAGCGGGCAGTGGCTTGCGAGCTTTACGCCTGCTCGGCGCCTATGCCAGACAGTCGACGGCGATTTCCGATCCCCCGAGAGCGAACACTGCATGCAGCGCGCTTCCGGGCAGAAGCAGTGTGAGCACCTTACCCGATCGGCAGTTCGCTCGAGCGCTTGACCTGGCCGAGCGCAAAGCTCGACTCAATGGACGCGACGCCTTCCAGGCGCGTCAGCTTGTCTTTGAGGAAGCGTTCGTAAGCCTCGATGTCGCGGACGACGACACGCAGGAGATAGTCGCGCTGGCCGGTCATGAGATAGCAATCCATCACCTCCGGCCAGCGGCCGATCGTTGCCTCGAAGTGGTCCAGCGCCTCCTCCCGTTGCCGTTCCAGCTTCACGGAGACGAAGACGCTGACGGGCAGGCCGACACGGGCCTGGTCGATCACGGCCGCATAGCCCTTGATGATCCCCGACGCTTCCAGCGCCCTTACCCGGCGGAGACATGGGGAAGAGGAAAGGCCGCAGCGCTCCGCCAACTCCTGGATCGTGAGTCTTCCCTCCACCTGAAGGACCGCGACGATCCGGCGATCCGTCGCATCCAGCGCCTTTTCAGCCAATTTCCACCCCTGAACCGACGATTGCGGACGGATCCTGCCACAACCAAGGCTTCGGGCAGGCAAAATCAGCAAGTATCGCTCACTCCGTCGCCCTACGCTCCCCGCAAGGAAAGCGGAGAAAGCAGCATGGCCATCGACCGGATACGCGCCCTGTCCGAACTGGAGCGCAAGATCCTCTGGCTGGCCACCTGGACCATCCACAATGCCAACCACCTCCGCCCGCATGCGGACGGGTTGAAGGTGGGCGGGCACCAGGCCTCCTCCGCCTCGATGGCGACGATCATGACCGCCCTCTACCTCGCCATCCTGCGGCCCGAGGACCGGGTGGCGGTCAAGCCGCACGCCTCACCGGTCTTCCACGCCATCCAGTACCTGCTCGGCCGTCAAACGCGACAGCGGCTGGAGAACTTCCGCGGGCTGGGCGGCGCCCAGTCCTATCCCTCCCGCACGAAGGACACGGACGACGTGGACTTCTCCACCGGGTCCGTCGGGCTGGGCGTTGCGCAGACGATCCTCTCCTCTCTGGTGCAGGACTACGTGGCCGCGAAGGGCTGGCGGCAGGGTCCGGAGGGACGGATGGTCGCCCTGCTCGGCGATGCCGAGATGGACGAGGGCAACATCTTCGAGGCGCTCGCCGAGGGCTGGAAGCACGGAGTGCGCAACACCTGGTGGGTGGTGGACTACAACCGCCAGAGCCTGGATGCCGTGGTGCGGGAGGGACTGTGGTCCCGGCTCGAGGCGACCTTCCGCAACTTCGGCTGGGACGTGGTGGTGCTGCGCCACGGCACCATCCAGCAGGCCGCTTTCGCCGAACCCGGCGGGGAGCGCCTGCGCGCGTGGATCGAGGCATGTCCGAACCAGCTCTATTCCGCCCTGACCTTCCAGGGCGGCGCGGCCTGGCGAAAGCGCCTGACGGACGAGCTGGGCGACCAGGGCGAGGTTTCCGCCCTGATCGCCGGCCGCTCCGACGAGGATCTGGCACGGCTGATGGGCAACCTCGGCGGACATGACCTGCCGATGCTGCTGGAGGCCTTCGAGGCCGCCCGTGCCCATGACCGGCCGACCTGCTTCATCGCCTATACCATCAAGGGTTCGGGACTGCCGCTGGCCGGGCATAAGGACAACCACGCGGGCCTGCTGAACCCCGCGCAGATGGAGGGCTTCCGCGCCACCATGGGTGTGCGCGAGGGACACGAGTGGGACCATTTCGAGGGGCTGGCCGTGCCCGAAGCGGCGTTGCGCGAATTCCTGGCCTCGGTTCCCTTCGCCCAGCCGGCCACCCGCCGGCACGAGGCGCCCGCCATCCCCGTACCCGCCGCGCTGCCCGTCCCGGCGCAGCCGCTGATGTCCACCCAGCAGGGCTTCGGCCTGCTGATGCACGAGATCGCCAAGGGCGAGACGGAGCTGGCGCAGCGCATCGTCACCACTTCCCCTGACGTCACCGTTTCCACCAACCTCGGCGCCTGGGTGAACCGGCGTGGGCTGCACGCGCGGCAGGAGATGGCGGACCTGTTCCGCAAGGAGCGCATCCCCTCAACCTTCAACTGGCAGGCATCCCCCAGCGGGCAGCACCTGGAGCTCGGCATCGCCGAGATGAACCTGTTCCTCATGCTCTCGGCCCTCGGTCTGTCGCACTCTGTGCACGGGGCGCGGCTGCTGCCGGTGGGAACGCTCTACGACCCCTTCATCGAGCGCGGCCTCGATGCGCTGAACTACGCCTGCTACCAGGACGCGCGCTTCATCACCGTAGCGACGCCCTCAGGGGTGACGCTGGCGCCGGAAGGCGGTGCGCACCAGTCCATCAAGACGCCCCTGATCGGCCTTTCCCAGGATGGGCTGGCCAGCTTCGAACCCGCCTTCGTGGACGAGTTGGCGGTAATGCTGCGCTTCGCTTTCGAATACCTCCAGCGCCACGACGGGCCGGCGCCGGACGACCTGCTCCGCGACGCGGCGGGTGGCGCCGCCTATCTCCGCCTCTCCACCCGCAGCATCGAGCAGCCGCAGCGGCGCATGGATGCGGCGCTGGAGGCCGACATCCTGGCAGGCGCCTACTGGTTGCGCCGTCCGGGTCCGAACGCCGAGGTCGTGGTGGCCTATAGCGGGGCCGTGGCGCCCGAAGCGATTGCAGCGACCGGACTCCTCGCCGAGGACCGACGGGATGTCGGACTGCTCGCCGTGACCTCGGCCGATCGCCTGCACACGGGGTGGCAGGCGGCGCAGCGACGGCGCGAGGCGGGCCACCACGGCGCCCGCAGCCACGCGGAGCATCTGCTTGCCGTGCTTCCCCGCCACTGCGCCCTCGTGACTGTTCTGGACGGCCACCCCGCGACTCTGGCTTGGCTGGGCGCGGTCGAAGGCCATCGGACACGCGCGCTGGGCGTGGAGCGCTTCGGCCAGACCGGCACCATTCCCGATCTCTACCGCCTCAATGGTATCGATGCCGAAGGCATCGCGGCGGCGGCACAGGCCATCGCTCCGGGCCCCCCTGTGCGGCATTTGCGGCGGGCCTGGTAAGGCGGCGCGCAGGATTTGGCGGTCTACACAGGGGTGCTCTCGCTCCGGGAAGCAGAGCTGGAAAGGGAGGCTGCAAACACCGACAGCCGGGATGCCGCAGCAGCCCGGGCTGGCTGGTGAAACGGTCCGGCATCGACTAGTTCACGCGGGATGACCCGTGAAGCTCCGCCGGCGCCGACGCGTGAGCGCATCCGCCAAGTGGCCGCGGATCTCTATGTCCTGCGCGGCCATGATGGCTTCAGCTTCGGCGACGTCGCCGCGGCGATCGGCACGACGCGCGCCAACATCCACCACCACTACGGCAACAAGCACCGCCTGATGGCGGAACTTCTGGACGGTTTCGCCGGCGATGCCGAGGCACGCATTATGCAGCACTGGGCCCGGCCTGGGGTGCCGTTCGCCCAGCGCTTTCACCTGCAGCGCGAGGATCTGCGTCGCTTCTACCATCACTTCAACCGGCAGCCGGGCGACCGCAACGTTTGGAGTCCGCTGTCGCGCTTGCGGCTGGACATGCCCGTGCTGGGCGAAGCGGCCATGGTGGCGCTGGAACGGGTCAACCGCAGCTACGAGACCTGCTTGAAGCAAGCCCTCGCCGAGGCGGTCGCGGTTGGCAGCTTCAGCCCGGAGATCGCGGCCGAGGACGTTGTGGGACTGCTGCGCGGCACCTTCCTGTCCTGCGGACCCATGACCCAAGATAGTGGCAGCTTCGCGGAAGTCGAGCGGGTGCTGGGAGCGCTGGAGCGGATGCTGAACGCTGCCTGGGGCCGAGGTCCGGCACAGGATCGCTGACGGAACCGGCACAGGCCGCTTGACGTCCCATGCCAGCCTCGGACAGACTGACTTACGTGGAAGTAAGTGCGAGGCCTGAGGGTACTCGCCGCAGGAGGAACCACCCATGCTGCGTGATCCCCGTTTCGAACGCTTCGAGGTGCTTCCCATGACCGGGGCACTGGGTGCGGAAATCCGCGGTGTGGACCTCGGCAGCGACCCGGAGGACGCGGTGTTCGCGGACGTGAAGCGGGCGCTGGACCATTTCCACGTCCTCGCCGTGCGCGACCAGTCGCTGGACGCCGCCAAGCTGCACCGCGTCGCCCGCCGCTTCGGCCCCTTCAGCGGCAACCCCGTGCATGCCGGCATCGAGGGCTTCGACGACATCGTCCGCTTCGTCCGCGAGAAGGACGACACCGGCAAGGTGATCGGCGAGGACTGGCACATGGACCTTGCCTGGATGGAGCGGCCGCCCGGCACCACCATGCTCTACGGCGAGGAAGTGCCCCCCGTCGGCGGTGACACCTGCTTCTCCAGCCTGGAGCACGCCTATCGCGCCCTGTCTCCCCGCATGCGCGAGCTGCTGGGCGGACTGACCGGCGTGTTCAGCGGCCGCGGCGTCTTCGCCGAGAACGCCGCGCACAAGGGCCTTGCCCTGCGCACCGGCGGCATCGCGGTGGAGGATCTGGAGCGCGAGCACCCCATCATCTGCCGCCATCCCGTGACCGGCACGCGCTACGTCTTCGTGGCCAGCACCCTGTCCCGCTTCAAGGGCATGACGGAGGCCGAAAGCCGCCCGATCATCGACTACCTGATGAAGCTGGCGACCCGGCCGGAGTTCAACTGCCGCCTGCGCTGGGCCAAGGGCACGCTGGGCATGTGGGCCAACCCCTACGTGCTGCACACCGCCATCAACGACTACCCCGGCTACCGGCGCGAGATGTACCGCACCACCGTGGAAGGCGTCCCGCCCCTGGCCGCCCTGCCCGAGCCGCAGGAGACGCCGGTCAGCCAGGCCGCCTGATGGCCGGGGCTTTCCCGGAAGAAGCGCTCCCCGCCCCGCCCCTGGCTACCGCGCCCGGCACCCCCCGCCGCGCGCGGCGGGCCTTGGGCGGCGGCATGCGCGCGGGCGTGGCCGTGTCGCTGCTGGCGCCCACGCTGGCGCTGCTGCTCGCGGCCATCGCCCTGCCGGCGCTCTACGTCGCCTGGCTCAGCCTGACGCAGTCCAGCTTCGGCCAGGCACCCGTCTTCGTGGGGCTGGACAACTACGCGCACGTGCTGGGCGACGGGTATTTCTGGCGCGCCCTGCTCAACACCGTGCTGCTGGTGCTGGTGATCGTGCACGTGGAGCTGCTGGCCGGGCTGGGCATGGCGCTGCTGTTCAACAGCGGGTTGCCGGCGCGGCGCTTCCTGCTGGCCGCCGTGCTCGCCCCCTATGCGGTCAGCGAGGTCTCGGCCGTGATCATGTGGCGCTTCCTGTTCGACCCGGAGATGGGTCCGGTCACCCTGGCGCTCAACGCGCTGGGGCTGCCGGGGCTGGAATGGTCGGTGTCGCCGGTGGCGGGGCTGAGCATCGTGGCGCTGCTCTCGGTCTGGCTGCACCTGCCCTTCACCTTCGTGATCCTCTACGCCGCCCGCCTGTCTGTCCCCGCCGAACTCTACGAGGCCGCGCGGGTGGACGGCGCCACGCGCTGGCAGAGCTTCCGGCGCGTCACCCTGCCCATGCTGCGCCCGGCCATCCTGGTGGCCATGCTGTTCCGCTACATCATCGCCTTCCGGCTGTTCTCCGAGGTCTGGCTGATGACCCAGGGCGGACCGGCCCGCTCCACCGAGGTGGTGGGCGTCTACCTCTACCTCGAAGCCTTCCGCTACAACGCCTTCGGCGCCGCCGCGGCGACGGGCTGGGTGATGGTGGTGGTGTCGCTGCTGCTGGCTTCCGCCTATCTGTGGCGGCTGCGCCGGGACATGGTGGCCGATGCGCAGGTCTAGCCTGGCGCGCGGGGTAGTGGGCGCGGGCAAGGCGGTGGCCGTGCTGATGATCCTGCTGTGGTCGCTGCTGCCCATCGCCTTCATCGTCTCCTCCTCCTTCAAGCCGGCACGCGACATCTTCGCGGTGCCGCCACGGCTGCTCTTCACGCCGACGCTGGCGCATTACGGGCAGCTCTGGGACCAGTGGGGCGGCTTCTTCACCGGGCTGCGCAACAGCCTGATCGTCACGGCGGGGGCGACGCTGCTGGCCGTGGCGGCCAGCGCCATGGCGGGCTTCGCCTATTCCCGCCGCCGCAGTTCCGCCATGGCCGGCAGCGCCGCCTTCCTGGTGGCGGTACGGCTGATCCCGCCGATCGTGATCACCCTGCCGCTGTTTCCCGTGGTGAACCGGCTGGGCCTGGCGGACACGCATCTCGTGCTGGTGCTGCTCTACGCCAGCTTCTTCGTGTCCATGGGTTCGCTGCTGATGCGCGGCTTCATCGACCAGATCCCCAAGGAACTGGACGAGGCAGCGCTGGTGGACGGCGCGGGCTACCTGACCGTGCTGCGCCGGGTCATCCTGCCGCTGGCGGCGCCGGGGATGCTGGCCGTGGCGGTGTTCGTGATCGTCTTCGCCTGGAACGAGTTCCTCTTCGCCTTCGTGTTCACCTCCACCCGCGCCAAGACCGCGCCGCTGGTGCTGGCGGAGATGGTGGGCGCCTTCGACGGGATGGACTGGGGCGTGCTCTTCGCCGCCTCCACGGTGCAGTTGCTGCCCGTGCTGCTCTTCGTGATCATCATGCAGAAGCACTTGGTGGCGGGGCTGACCGCCGGCGCCGTGAAGGGCTGAACAACGGCGCCGCGAGCGCTAGGGGAACCGGGGCGGCACCAGCCGCCTCGCAACATCGGGAGGGGAATGGAAATGGACGCATCCTGGACGCGGCGCCGCTTGCTCGGCGCTTCTCTCGCCACCGGCGCCGCCCTGGCGGGTGGCCGGGCGCGCGCTGCCACGCGGACGCTGAACATCCTGGCGCACCGCGTGCACCAGAACAGCCTGACCACCGGCGCCGCCGGCGACCTGACGCAGCCCTGGCGCGAAGCGAACCAGGCCGACCTGGCCTGGACCACCTTCGACACCGACCCGCTGCAGGACCGCCTGTTCCGCGAGGCCAGCCTGGACCGCACCGATTTCGGCGTGGGCTTCCTGGTCAACAGCCGCGCCACGCCCAACGCCGCGCGGCTGCTGCAGCCGCTGGGCGAATACCAGTCGGCCGCCGCGATCGAGGAGTTCGGCGACATCGCCCCGGGCCTGACCCAGGCCATGACCATCAACGGCCAGCTGATCGGCATCCCCTTCCGCCACGCCACCATCGGCCTGTTCTACAACGAGGCGCTGCTGGAAAGCCGCGGCATCACCGCCCCGCCGAGCAGCCTGGAAGAGCTGCTGGACCAGGCCAAGCGCATGACCTTCCGCTCGGAGGACGGGCGGCCGGTCACGGGCATGGTGCTGGCCAGCGAGCTGACCGTGTTTCCCGTGACCTTCGCGCGGGCCTTCGGCGGCGATTTCATCGGCAACAACCTGACCCTGGTTCCCAACCCCGAGGCGCTGGAAAAGGGCATCGGCGCCATGCGCGCCCTGTTCGAGGCCGGCGCCCTGCCCCGCAGCTACGCCACCACCACCAATGACGAGCAGGTGACCTGGATGCAGCAGGGCCGCGCCGCCTTCACCGTGCTGCCCTTCGCCCGCCATGCCCAGCTGAACAACCGCGAACAGTCGCGCTTCCCCGGCCGCATCAAGGCGATGGAGTTCCCGCTCTCCGAATCCCTGCGCGGCAAGGAGAAGATGTCCTCCGTCACCGAGTTCTGGGCGATGAGCATCCCGCACAATGCCCGCGACAAGGAACTGGGCTGGAACTTCATCCGCGCCATGTCCTCGCGCGCGGCGACGCTGGGGGCGGCGCGCAACGGCAACGGCCCGGTGCGCGTCTCCACCTACAAGGACCCCGGCTTCGCCGCCTCCCAGCCGCTGGCCGAGGTGGAGTCCAAGGCCCTGGAGAACGCCCGCGTGCCGCTGCCCGCCTTCCCCGAAGCGGCGCGCGCGCAGTCGATCTTCGTGGAGGAGGTCCAGCTCGCCGTGCTCGGGCGCAAGACGCCCAAGGAGGCGGTGGCCGCCCTGGCGACGCGGGTGCGCCCGCTGCTGCCCAGCTGAACCGCATGCGCGCGGTCATGGCGGTGGATGTCGGCTCGGGCAGCGCCCGGGCCGGTATTTTCGACGCGGCGGGGCGCTGCCACGGCCGCGCGGCCGCGGGCTTCGACACGCAACGCCCAGTGCCGGATCACGCGGAGCACAGCTTCGATGGCATCTGGGCCGCCGTGTGCGCCGCCACGCGCGGCGCGCTGGACCGCAGCGGCCTGCCCGCCACGGCGGTGGCGGGGCTCGCCTTCGACGCGACCTGCTCCCTGGCGGTGTTCGACGCGGCGGGGGAGCCGGTGACGGTGTCCACCGCCGGCGAGGATCGCTGGAACGTGGTGATGTGGGCGGATCACCGCGCCATTGCCGAGGCGGAGGAGATCACCGCCAGCGGCCACCGCGCCCTGCGCCATGTCGGCGGCGTGATGTCACCCGAGATGGAGCTGCCCAAGCTGCTCTGGCTCAAGCGCCACCTGCCGGGCAGCTGGAACCGCATGGCGCTGGCGCTGGACCTCGCGGACGCGCTGACATGGCGCGCCACCGGACGCGTGGCGGTTTCCGTCTGCACGGCAACCTGCAAATGGGCCTTCCTGAACCACGAGGAGGTGGGTTGGCAGGAGGACCTCCTTTCCGGCATCGGGCTGGAGGATTTCCACCGCCGCACCGGGCAGCCCGACCGCACCCTGCCCATCGGCACGCCGGTCGGCCCGCTGGCGCCCGCGGCAGCGGAGGCACTGGGGCTGACCACCGGCTGCATTCTGGGGGTCGGGCTGATCGACGCCCATGCCGGCGGCCTCGGGCTGCTGGGCGGCTTCGAGGCCAGGGAACTGAACCGGCGGCTGGCGATGATCGCCGGCACCTCCACCTGCCACATGGCGGCCTCGCCGGAGCCGCGCTTCGTGCCGGGCCTCTGGGGCCCCTACGACGGCGCCATGATCCCCGGCACCTGGCTGAACGAGGGCGGCCAATCCGCCACCGGCGCGCTGCTGGACCACCTGCTGGACTGGCATGCGGAAGGCCGTGCCCTCGGCCCCGACCGGCACGACCAGATGGCCGCCCGCATCACCGATCTGCTGGCGGAGCACGGCCCTGCCATGGCCGAGGGGCTGCGCGTGCTGCCGGACTTCAACGGCAACCGCTCCCCCGTGGCCGATCCCGCCTCGCGCGGCGTGATCGAGGGGCTGACGCTGGACAGTTCCTTCGACTCGCTCGCCCGCCTCTACTACGCCGCTGCCGTGGGCATCGCCCTGGGCACGCGCCATATCGTGTCGGTGCTGAACGCGCATGGCTACACCATCGACACGCTGCACCTGGCCGGCGGCCACGTCGCCAACCCCGTGCTGCTGCGCCTCTACGCCGACGCCACGGATTGCCGGGTCGTGGTCCGCGACGAGGTGGACAGCATCCTGGCCGGCACCGCCTGCGTGGCGGCCACCGCGGCCGGGCTGCAGCCCTCGCTGCGCGACGCTGCGCGGGCGGCCAGCGGCGGAGCGCGGGAGATCCTGCCCGATCCCGCCACGCAGGCGCATTTCGCGGCGGAGTTCGGGCATTTCCTGCGCCTGCAGGGCGCGGCACGATGACACGGTGGGGCGGCGCTGAACGGCGGGCCGCTGGGGAGAAGTGCCGGAATGGCTGAGGTCGTACTGCGCGGTGTGGTGAAGGAGTACGAGGGCGGGGGCGGGCAGGCGGTGAAGGGCATCGACCTGGAGATCGCCGACCACGAGTTCGTGGTGCTCGTCGGCCCGTCGGGCTGCGGCAAGTCCACCACGCTGCGCATGATCGCGGGGCTGGAGGAGATCTCGGAGGGCGAGATCAGCATCGGCGGCCGCGTGGTCAACGACGTCGCCCCGCGCGACCGCGACATCGCCATGGTGTTCCAGAACTACGCCCTCTACCCGCACATGAGCGTGCGCGAGAACATGGCCTTCAGCCTCAGTCTGCGCAAACGACCCCGCGCCGAGATCGCGGCCCGGGTGGAGGAGGCGGCGCGCATGCTCGACATCACGCCGCTGTTGGACCGCAAGCCCCGCGCGCTCTCGGGCGGGCAGCGGCAGCGGGTGGCCATGGGGCGCGCGGTGGTGCGCGACCCGCAGGTGTTCCTCTTCGACGAGCCGCTGAGCAACCTCGACGCCAAGCTGCGGGTGCAGATGCGCACCGAGATCAAGCGGGTGCACCAGCTGGTGCCCACCACCACCGTCTACGTCACGCATGACCAGGTGGAGGCGATGACCCTGGCCGACCGCGTGGTGGTGATGAACGAGGGCCGCATCGAGCAGGTCGGCCCGCCGCAGGAGCTGTACCACCACCCGCGCACCCGCTTCGTGGCGGGCTTCATCGGCAGCCCGGGGATGAACTTCCTCCCCGCCCGGCTGGAGGGCGCGGACGGGGCGCTGACCCTGCGGCTGGCCGACGGCACCGCCCTGCCCGTGCCCGAGGTGCTGCGGGCGCGCCACGCGGCCCAGGCCGGGCGCGAGGTGGTGCTGGGGCTGCGGCCCGAGCACTTCGGCGACGCGCGCGAGGCGGGTCGGCCGGGGGTGGCGGCGTTCACGGCCACGCCGGCCGTCACCGAGCCGATGGGGGCGGAAACGCTGGTGCACTTCGCCCTGGCCGGGGTGGCGGCCTGCGCCCGGCTGGCCCCCGACACCTCGGCCCAGCCCGGCACGCCCCTGCCCATGACCGCCGACCTCAACCACATGCACCTGCTCGACCCGGCTTCGGGCCTGGTGCTGTAGCCGGCACGACACCTTCGGCCGGAAGAACGCATGTGCCAGAGCTGATCGGGCTGGCGCCGGCCCGAAAGCAGGAGTGCCCCGTTCAGGCAGTTCTGTCGCCGGCCGAACCTGCATTCCGGATACTCGACGTGTCGCACCACTGCCTCTTTACCCGACCAGCACCAAACACCCGATGACCCCGCGGCCGTCCCTGCGTATGGTTCCTCCCAAGACGAACCAGGGAGGCAGCGTTGTCGCAGCAGATTCGAGACTATCCCACCACCGAGACTGACTACCTGCCGCACGTCATTGCCCGCTGCGTCGAGAAAGCGAACCGTGATGGCCTGCCGCACCGCTTCCGACTCAATGGCGCCGAGGTGACCGTCAGCCCTGGCGCGACGGCGGCGGAGGTGAACGCTGAGGTCCAGCGGCAATGGCAGGCAGGCCGCACCCTGCCGGCTGTGGACAGTGGTGCAGGGAGCCCGGAGGTACCGTAGCCGGCACACGGGCCGACAGGATGCTGTCGTGATGGCACGGCATTGAGCCGATCCCGGGATAAACAAGAGGGCGGCTTGGACGTGCAGGAGGACGGAACGGCAGCCCGCCAGGGCTCGATGGCTCTTCCCGCCATCGGGCTCACGATCCTCTCGGGACTGCTCTACGTCCTGGGCTACGCAGCTTCCAAGAGCCTGGTCACGGATCATGGCCTGAGCCCCTTGCAGGTCACCTTTCTTCGCTGCGGCGTGATCCTCCTGGCAGGTCTGGTGGCGGCCTCCTGGCCGGGAAGCCGGATGAGTTGGCATCGCCTGCTGCGGCCGCAGAGGGCTTGGGAGCAGAGAACGGCGGCGGCCGCGCTCGTCGCCTCGAACGCGCTCGCGGTGCTCGCCTACACGCTGCTGTCCGTCACCGCCGCATCCGCCCTCGGCTTCACCGCACCGCTGCTGCTGGCCCTGCTCGGCGGCCTGTTCCTGCGCGAGCGGGTTTCGCTCGGCCGCTGGCTCGGGACGTCCGTCGGCTTCGCGGGCATGCTGCTGATCGTGAAGCCGGGCGGGGAGGCAAGCCTGCCCGGCATTGCGGCGGCCTTTGCGGGCGCGCTCACTTACGCCGTCTACCAGATCCTCATCCGGCGTTTGCGTGATGTCGCCACCACGCGCGATACCGTCATGCAGGTGGCCCTGGTCGGGGTGGTCCTGCTGGCGGTGCCGGTCGCTGCCGACTGGCGCCCGGTCAGTCTCCTGGCGGCCGGGCTGGTCGTGGTGGTGACCCTCGTCCAGACCGCCGCCCTGGCGAGCATCGCGGCGGCCCTGCACCGTGGCGAGGCGTCACGTTTGGCGCCGTGGCAGTTCTCCGGGCTGCTGTGGGCCATGGCGCTCGATGCCCTCGTGCTCCACGTCATACCGGGAGCCGGAAGCCTGATCGGCGCCTTGCTCGTCATCGGCGGCGGCGCGTTGGCCCAAACGCTCAAAGCCCCGGAACGCCGCCGAGTCTGATCATGCCGCGGCAACCGTGGTTGGCATGCTCCTATGCCGCCGTTGGGTTCAAAGGGGACAGGGCCGTGGCGGCCAGGGCGGCGACGGCAAAAGCGAGTGGGGCGAAGGACAACCAAAGGACGGTGTTCCACCCATAAGATGCCAGCAGGCCGCCGGACAGGAAGGAGCCGAAGGCCATGGTCCCGAACACCACGAAGTCGTTGAAGGACTGCACCCGCGCCCGTTCCTCGGGACGGTGGCATTCCAGCACCATGGCCGAGGCGCCGACGAAACCGAAATTCCAGCCGAGGCCGAGCAGGATCAGCGTTCCCCAGAAATGCGCCACCTCCACGCCCCACAGCCCGACCGCAGCGGAGGCGGCCGTCAGCGCCAGCCCCGCCATCACGACGCGGGACGCGCCGAAGCGCGTGATCAGGCGGCCGGTGAAGAAGCTCGGGGCGTACATGGCGATGACGTGCCATTGCAGGCCGAGGTTGGACGCTTCCTGCGACAGGCCGCACATCCGCATCGCCAGCGGCGCGGAGGTCATCAGGAAGTTCATCAGCAGGTAGGACACCACCCCGCAGATCACGGCGGTGACGAAGCGAGGCTGGCGCGCGATGGTGCCGAGCGGGCGACCACCGCCGGCCGCCCGCTCAACCGCCGTCGGGGCGGGCAGCCGGATCCCGAGCAGGACCAGGGCGGAGAGCGCGGCCACGGCAGCCTGCGCCAAAAAGGTGGCCGCGAACAGAAAGGGCGGCCACAGGTCCATCGTGTAGGTCACGAGTTGCGGGCCGAGGACGCCGGCGAAGACCCCGCCGGCCATCACCGCGGACAAGGCCCGCGGCCGTCGTTCCGGCGGCACGCAGTCGGCGGCAGCGAAGCGGAAGCTCAGCACCACGGCGGCATAGGCGCCGCCGAAGAAAGTCGCCGCGCAGAACAGCCAGAAGGAGCCCAGCACCAGGGCCAGGGCGGCCAGCAGGCCGACGAGCACGCCGCAGCCGGCTCCCGTCAGGAAGGCGGCGCGGCGGCCGTGGCGCTGGGCGATCATGCCGGCGGGCAGGGTGCAGGCCGCCATGCCCACCACGAAGATGGACACGGGCAGGGTGGCCAGGGCGGGGATCGGCGCGAGGCTGCTGCCGATGATCGCGCCGGTCGCGTAGACCACCACGGCATTCGCCCCGGCGAGGGCCTGTGCGACCGCCAGCCGCAACACGTTGCCGCGCTCGTGCCGGTCGGGCGAGATCGGGGGCGGGGTGGCTGGGGTGGCGGTCACGGCGTTCGCTCGGGTCATGGGTGTTCTTACCCCGCGAGCCGGCGGTGCCAAGCCCTGCCTCCGGGCGGCAGGAGACGAGTACGAAGCTGCGTTCCCGGCGTCGGTGCCTGCGGGTGTTCAAGGCGATGGAACTGCTGGGCGGCGGCCATGGCGTCCCACAGGCCGCCATGGAATCCGGCTACGGCTCGATCTCATCCCTCATTGACGAGAGGCGGCTTCGTTTGGACAGAGAAGCCTTTCGGTGCCTGTCCATTCAGGAAGTCCTCGAGCGAGAGCAGCCCATGTCCCATGGCTCCCTCCAGGACCGTCACATCCTTGAACCGCGTCGCTTCATAGAGCCAGCTCTTCGGCGGCGGCAGATCCCAGGAATGCCGGTTGGCGCGATGCCAGCGGGCCGGCTCATCGTCGATGTCGCCCATCTGGATAGCATTGGGCAGGATCTCGACCCGGTGCCCGTCAGGGTCGCGGAAGTACACGTAGGTGGCGTGGCCTTCCCCATGCCGGCCTGGGCCACGCTCGAGCGAATGCCGAAAGCCGACATTGTTCGCCGTGTCCAGCGCCCGGAACAGGTAATGGGACTCCGCCACGATGTAGCCGAAGTGGTGCATCACCGGCCCGGGCCGCGTGAGGAACACCACGTCGTGCGGGTTGTTTTTCCGGAACATGAAAATGCCGAGCGGTCGCTCATCCTCCGGCCGGTCCACGAAGTAGTCGGAGATGCGGAAGCCGATATCGGTATAGAACCGGCTGGCCGTGACGACGTCGGGTGCCAGGAGCTGGAAATGATCCAGGCGCAGTGCGGCTGCACCCTTGTGGAGCTGGAACTGGTCATGCAGCCGCTGCTGCGGCGGCATCCGGGCGCAGAACTCCAGCGGCACGCCGACACTGTCGTTGACGTGCAGCGTCTTGCCCTGGAACGGCACCTCGACGAAGCGGCTCGCGATACCCTGGGCATCGAAGTGATCCTTCGCCCGGTCCAGGTCCTCGTCCCGCAGGACGCGCAGGCCGACCCGCTCGCAAACCGGCTCGCCTTCCGCTTCGCGCAGGACGAGGCTGTGATGGGCGCTCTCCTCCACCCCTCGGAGATAAGCCGCACCATCCTGCTCCGCCGTGACGACGAGGCCGATCACCTCGGTATAGAAGGCTTTGCTGGCCGCGAGGTCGCGGACCGTGAGAACGATGTGGCTGGCCCGCGTGACGTTGAACGGGGGATCGAAGTTGGTGGAGGGGATCATGTTGCGCTCCGCGGTCACAGCCGCTTGAACCAGGGTTCGTTCTCGATCTTCAGCGGCCCGTTAATCCGCGCCACAGCATTATACCAGGCGACGGCCATGACGACGTCCATGACCTCGCGCTGCGGGAAGGCCCGGGTCAGCCCGTCCCAGGTGGCCTCGCTCACCTCGATCCGCTGGGTCGCCTCCACGGCGTAGCGCAGCAGGGCCCGTTCGCTCTCGTCGAACAAGGGCGAGGTTTCGAAAGCGTCCAGCGCTTCCAGCTTTTCCCGCGCGATCCCGGCCCGGATCGCATGGTTCCAGTGATGGTCGAACTCATAGGCGGAGTTCGCGGCGCGCGCCGTCATCATGATCGCCAGTTCGCGGTAGCGCGCCTCCAGCACCGAGCCACGCCGCATCTCCCCCGTGAAGCTCAGCAAGGCGTCCAGCAGGTTCGGCATGTTGGCGAGCGCGAGGAACACGTGCGTGGTCGGGCTTCCCCGCTCGCGCTGCATGCGGTCGTAGGTGTCGCGGTATTCCGCCGGAACGTCGTCCCGGCTCGGCAGTGGCACGCGGGCCATGGATGCCTCCCCCTACTGCGACACGATGTTGCGTTCGCGGATCACCCGGCCCCAGTCCTCCCATTCCTTGTCGACCCGCGCGCGGATTGCTGGAAGCTGCTGCGCCGTCGTCAGCATGGAGGCTTCGGTGGCCCTTGCGCGGAATTCCGGCGTGTCCATGATCGCCGCGATCTCGGCGTTGAGCCGTTCAACGATCGGCGCCGGCGTTCCCGCGGGGGCGAAGACGCCGAACCAGTAGTCCATGTTCACCGCCGGCGCGACCGTTTCCGACACCAGCGGCACATCGGGCAGCGCGGTCGCGCGCCGCTCTCCCACAACCGCCAGTGGACGCGCCTGGCCTGATGCCAGCAGAGGCCGCGCCGACAGGATGTCGAAGAGCACGACCTGCACGTCGCCCGCGGCGAAGGCCGTGGCGAGCGGCCCTCCTCCGTTATAGGGCGCATGCACCATCTCCGTGCCGGTTTCCGCCATGAACAGTTCCATGGCGACGTGGCTGAAGGCCCCGACGCCGTGGCTGCCAAGGTTGAATTTTCCAGGGTTCGCCTTCAGCTCCGCGACGAAGTCCTGGATGGTATTGGCCCGGACCGCGGAGCTCACCACGATCACCGACGGGCCGCTGAGCGTCACCGCCACGGGTACCAGGTCGCGGGGGGTAACGTAGGGCGGCGGCTGCCGCAACTGCGGCGCCACCAGCGTGCCGCTGCTGGAATGCAGCATAATCGTGTGCCCATCCGGCGCCGACCGCACCGTTGCCAGCGTTCCCACGATGCCACCCCCGCCCGGCCGGTTCTCCACGATCACCGGACGCCCCAGGCGCTGTGTGAGCGGTGCGGACAGCACCCGGGCGAAGATGTCGCTCTGGCTGCCCGGTGCGACGGGGGCGACGATGGTGACAGGGCGGCTGGGATAGCTGGTCTGGGCCAGGGCCAGGCTGGGCATGGCCAGCGCGGTGCCGGCGATCAGGCCACGGCGCGTGATGGTGTTCATGGTGTTCCTCCCCTCTGTTGTTTTGTGCCGCGCGAAGGCCGCTAGACCGTGTCGGCGACCTCCGCCGTGATCCTGCCCTGCGGCGCCCCAAGGCGGGTTTCGCCGGTCAGGCAGGATGTCATCGCGCGCTTTCCGCGGCCTGCTCGCTTCGCAGGGGCTTCAGGGCCGCGGTCCACCGGAACAGCTCATCCAGCATCACCTTGGCGGATGATTGCATGATCTCGTTCGGGGTGAAGATGCCGTTGGCGACGTGCTGCGCCACCATCGGGATCGCCACACCCTCCAGGATCGGCACCATCTTGAGCGTGTTCAGCGTCATCTTCCCCGCCAGCACAGCGCGGATGCCGCCGGACATTCCGCCATAGCTGACAAAGCCCGCCGGCTTGTAGTTCCATTCGTTGTAGACGTAGTTCAGGGCGTTCAGCAGGGCGGGTGGCGGGCCGTAATTATACTCCGGCGTCACGAACACGAAGGCATCCGCAGCCGCGACGGAGGCGCTCCAGCGCCGCGTGTGCTCGTGCTCGTACTGGGCCAGCCGGGGATGCCGGGGTTCGTCGTAGATCGGCAGGTTGAGCGCCGCGAGATCCACCAGCCGCGCGTCGAAGCGGTTATGCGCCTGAGCCGCCGCATGGAACCAGTTCGCGATCGGCTCCCCCACTCGCCCAGGGCGCGTGCTGCAGATCACCGTGTGAAGGCGCAGCCGCGCCAGCCCGTTTCCGACCGCAGCTGGATCCATGGTGAGCCTCCCTGTTAAAACCGATCATGATCGGTTTTCGGGATCACGGCAAGGCTCCGTCCTGCGCCGGCCGGCATAGGCCCACCCACCGCCAGCTTGTATGATCGGGTTTCGCTACGGAGGGTCGATGGACAAGCAGGTCAGGCGCGAGGGATGCACGGCGGACAGGCTCGGCCGCCGCGCCCGCAACAAGCAGGACAAGCTCGCCCGCATCCGTGTTGCAGCCCAGCAGCTCTTTTCCGAGCGCGGCTACGACGGCACGACGCTGCGGGAAGTCGCCGCCGCTGCCGGCGTCGGCTTCGGGACCATCTTCGCCTATGCCCATGACAAGCGCGACCTGCTGTTCCTGCTCTTCGCCGAGGACATCGCCCGCCTTACCGCCGAGCCGATCCGGACGCTCGATGGCCGGCGTCCCCTGATCGAGCAGCTGCTGCACATCTTCAGCGGCAACTACGAGTTCTTCGCGCGTGATCCCGCCCTGTCCCGCGTTCTGCTGCGGGAGATTACCTTCGACATGTTCAGCCCGTCGCAGCGCAACCACCTCCCCGACCGGTCCCTCATCATCGCCGGGTTGAACTACCTTGTTGCCGCAGCGCAGAGGCAAGGGAGCATCGACGGCCGGTGGTCGCCCGACCTCGTTGCCCTGACGCTCTACTCCACCTACAGCGGTGCCGTCCGGCAATGGCTGCGGTCCCCCGATCCCGTGGCCGCCGAGGGGATCGCGGCGCTCCGCGAGATGCTTCTGCTTCAGATCAGCGGGCTCAAGCCGCGGGGCAGCGACGCATGATGGCAGCCGTTTGAAGGCCGGAGCTGCCTTCCCTGGATCCCGTAGGGTGTGGGCGAGCCCGCGGAGGGTCGCGACGCCCCCGGCCCCCAGGTCCTCACCGCCAGCAGGGACCGGTGTGCCGCCGGCCGCCTTCTCCAGGCCACAGCCACCTAGCGACAGCCCTCGTGCCCGGCATCATCGAAGGCCAGTTGCAGTGCAGCCAGCGCCGCCTGCTGCGCCGCCGTGGGCAGCCATTCCCGCCGCGCTGTCAGCCCGATCCAGCGCGCCGGGCCGGTGATCGCGGTGGGCAATGCCGTCAGGTCGCCTGCGGCGGCGATCTGACGCCAGGACAGCAGCGCCAGCGCCCCCGCCGCCCGCAGCACGGCAACCGTGGTCTGCGGAGAATTGGTTTCCAGCAGGACGCGCGGCCGGCGCGGCAGGGTGGCGAACAGCGCCTCGGCGGCGAAACGGCGGGACAAGGGCAGCTCCGCCAGCACCCAGTCGGTTGACGCCAGGGCTTCCGGCGTCACGGAACCGCGGTTGGCCAAGGCGTGCCCGGCCGGGGCGGCCAGGACGAAGGCATCCTGGGCCAGCGGCGTTTCCGTGACGTCCGTCAGCGCAGCGGGCGTCCGCACCGCACCGAGCACCGCGTCGAGTTGTCCGTGGCGCAGCTGCCGCAGCAGCGCGGCGTGATCACCCTCATGCGTGCTCAGCTGCAGCGGCAGCCCGTCGGCGATGGTCAGCACGGCACGCGCCAGCGGCGCCTGCGGCACCATCGGCAAGACCCCGAGGCGAAAGCGCGCTTCTGCCCCCGTCGCCGCCAGCTCCGCCAGGCCTTGCTCGATCTCCACCCGCGCCAGGGCGAGACGCCGCGCCAACTCCAGCCCGCCCGGCAGCGGCACGGTGCCCTCACTGCTGCGGCGGTAGAGCTGGACGCCAAGGCAACGCTCCAAGCCATGCGCCGTGCGGGCCAGCGTCGGCAGGGTGACGCCGCGCCGACGCGCCGCGGCCGAAAAGGTTCCGGCTGCCCCGATGGCCAAGTGGGTTTCCACGGCGGCGTCGGTCAGCAGGCCGGGGCGAGCCGTGCTGCCGCAAGCCGCGAGCCCGGCCCGGAGCTGGGCCTGCATCCGCTCCCAGCGTGCCAGCAGTCCGGCCCCGGCCTGACTGGGAAAACTGCCGCGCGGCCCACGCAGCAGCAGCCGGCAGCCCAGCTGCGCTTCCAGCCGGTTCAGCGCTTGCGACAGCGCCGGCTGCGACAATCCCAGGGATGGCGCAGCAGCGCCCAGGCTACCCACCCGCGCCGCCACCGCGAAGCACTCAAGATCTCGCAGCCCAGGCAGGCTGCCCCACATCCGGAGATCCATCATAGCCCGGAACTTATGAGGTCGGGCGATGAACTTGCCTAGCGAAACCGGGACCTTGCAGGCACGAATGCAGCCAGAAAGAGGAAACGCATGCCGAGCATCATCGACACCCACACGCATGTCGTCTCGCCCGACCGGGAGCGCTACCCGACCGCGCCGCTGGGTGGCCGGCAATCCGACTGGTCCGCCGAGCGGCCCTTGTCCGCCGAAGGGCTGCTGGAGGCGATGGACGCGGCCGGTGTGAGCAAGGCCGTGGTGGTGCAGGCTTCCACCGCCTATGGCCACGATAATTCCTGCGTCGCCGACGCCGTGGCGGCACATCGCGACCGGCTGGTCGGCGTCTTCTCCGTAGACGTGCTGGCCGCAGACGCGCCGACGCAAATCCGCCGCTGGCACGAGCGCGGCTTTTCCGGCTTCCGGCTGTTCACCACCGGCACCACCATGCCCGGCCAGGCCGGCTGGATCGACGACCCGCGCGGCTTTCCCGCCTGGGCGCTGGCGGAGGAACTGCGGCTGCCCATCGCCATGCAGATGACGGGCAAGGGCATCCCGGCGCTGCGCAGCATGCTGGAGCGCTTTCCCGGCGTGCCTGTGCTGCTGGACCACCTGGCCCGGCCGGTGCTGGCGGCCGGCCCACCTTATACCGAGGCGGAACCGCTGATGGCGCTGGACGCCTTTCCCCAGGTGGTGCTGAAGCTGACCACGCGGGCGCTGCACCTGGCCAAGGAAGGCGCCTCCACCCCGGCCGCGCTGATGGAGGTGCTGCTGCGCCGCTTCGGGGCGGGGCGGATCATGTGGGGCTCGAACTTTCCCGCGCATGCCGGCGCGCTGAAGCAGCTGCTCGCGGAAAGCCAGGAGGCGCTGGACGGCCTGGGCGAGGCGGATCGCGACGCCATCTTCGGCGGTACCGCCCGCCGCATCTACCCGGCCCTGGGGGAGGCTTGAGCATGGCCGACGCACCGCTGCACCTGGCGCTGGACAACAGCCCGCTCACCATGCCGATCAAGGAGGCCGGCGCCCTGCCGGACGGCACGCCGCTGCGCTTCGAGACGGTGCAGCCGATCCACCGCGCCTTCGCCCCGATGGCCCGCGAGGGGCGCTTCGAGGTGAGCGAGATGGCCATCGTCACCGCGCTGCAGGCGCTGGCCTACGGGAAGCCGATCGTGCTGCTGCCGGTGACGCTGGCGGCGCGCTTCCAGCACCGCTGCCTGATCCGCCTGGCCAGCCGGCCGGAGCTGACCCCCGCGGCGCTGCGCGGCTGCCGGATCGGCGTGCGCGCCTATACCCAGACCACCGGCATGTGGGTGCGCGCCATCCTGGCCGAGGAGGCCGGCCTGCCGGCGGAGGCCGTACACTGGGTCACCCAGGAAGGGGCGCACCTGGCGGAATACCGCGACCCGCCCTTCACGGAGAACCGCGGCAAGGGCCGCAGCCTGCCCGACCTGCTGCGCGCGGGCGAGGTGGACGCCGCCATCCTCGGCAACGACCTGCCGGACGACCCCGCCTTCGTGCCCGTGTTTCCCGACCCCGCCGCGGCGGCCGCGGCCTGGTTCGCGCGCACCGGCATCGTGCCGGTGAACCACGTGCTGGTGGCCCGCCGCGACGTGGCGGAGAGCCGTGGCGACACGCTGCGGGCGCTGATGGCGGCGCTGCGGGCCAACAAGCCCGCCCCATCGAGTGACGGGGCGCCCGACCTGCGGCCAATGGGCGAGGCGGCGCTGCGCAAGCCGCTGGCGGCGGTGCTGGAAGCCTGCCAGGCGCAGCGACTGCTGCCGCGCGCCGTGTCGATCGAGGAACTCTTCGCCCCGGCCCGCGAGTTGGGGCTGGCGGCATGACCGAGGGGGAGGGTAACCACGTGTTCACGCGACGCCGGCTGCTGCGGATTTCGGGGGCGGCCGCCGCGTCGCTGCCGGTCCTGACCTCCACGATCCGGCCGGAACCGGCACGGGCGCAGCCTCGGCGCCAGCCGGACGGGCCGATCACCCTGGTGGTGCCGGTGACGCCGGGCACGGCGCAGGACACCATCGCCCGCCTGCTGGCGCCGGCGCTGACGGAGTTCCTCGGCCAGCCCGTGGTGGTGGACAACCGCACCGGCGCCAGTGGCGTGATCGGCACACAGTTCGTGGCGCGCGGTGCGCCCGACGGGCGCACCCTGCTGATGCAGGGCGCCAATTTCGTGATGAGCCCGCCGCTGATGCCCAGCCTGCCCTTCGACCCCGTGCGCGACTTCGTGCCGCTGGTGCGGATCGCCGACGGCAACTCGGTGCTGGCGGTGCAGCCCGACCTGCCGGTCAGCACGGTTGCGGAGTTCGTGGCGCTGGCCAAGGCGCGCCCCGCCGACCTGGATTATGGCTCCCCCGGCAACGGCACCGCGCCGCACATGTCGATGGTGCTGTTCATGCTCGCCGCCGGGATCGAGCTGAACCACATCCCGTACCGTGGCACCGCACCGGCGGTGCAGGACCTGCTGGGCAAGCGCATCGCCGCCATGGTGCTGCCGGTGTCGGTTGCCCTGCCGCTGGGGCGATCCGGCCAGATCCGCATGCTGGCCGTGACCGCCGGCGAGCGCTGGCCCGACCTGGCGGAAGTGCCGACCCTGGCGGAGGCCGGCTATTCCGGCGCCACCAACACCATCATCTACGGCCTCTACGGCCCCGCCGGCCTGGCTCCTGAACTGGTGTCGCGGATCAATGCCGGGGTCAATGAATGGCTGGCGCGACCGCAAACGCGGCAAGCCATCCTGGCGCAAGGCCTCAACCCCACCGGCGGCCCGCAGGGCGACTTCGCCGCCGCGGTGCGGTCCGAGCTCGACCGCTGGGCCCGAGTGGTGCGCGACGGCAGGATCAGACCGGACTGACAGCGGCGCCGGGCGCATCCTTTGCGCAGGGGAGTGGTCCCGACGCGCACTGGCCCCCCCCATCCGGCGCCTTCCTATCTCCCAAGCCCGCCAGCAGCCTCCGGACAGCCTTGGCGTTGGTACGATGGGTACTGCCCGAGGGGAGTGGTCGGATGGCAGGGCACTTCGTGGGATGGCTGCTGCACCCAGATGACCGTGCGAGGCTGCTGACGCTGTTTCCGCCCGTCTACCCCAGGGTCGTGGCCCATCACGTCACGCTGAAGGCCGGGGTATCGGCGCAGTTCCCGCTGCCGCGTGAGACGGAGGGCGTTGTTGTGGGCATGGCCGGCGATGGCAGGGGAGTGCAGGCGCTGGTGGTCGAGATCGGCGGTGCCAACCGGCGCCCTGATGGCTCGATCTTTCACATCACCTGGTCGCTGGCCCCCGGCCGCAAGCCGGTGGAGAGCAACGACGTGATCCGCCAGTTCGGATGGACGGCTGCCGCGCAGCGCCACCCGATCCGGATCGAGCCGCGGATCTTCGCTTCGGGGCAGCGATCCGCGTCCGGCACCCTGCCCTCCCAGAAGTAGCCGTTGCGACCACCCCTAGGTGGCTGGCCCGCTAGTGCCGGAGCCGCCCCACGTCACGCCCGATGTGAATAGCGAGGCCATCACTCACGGGCGTCATGGGCAACCGCACCTCGGCGGCAATAGCGGGCTTGTCCGCGCCCCCGGGAAGGCCGAGTTCGTGCCGGAGCCCGACGAGGCGACGTCCACTTGCGCCTCGCCACGCTCGCCTGCACCCCATCCGCCTGTGCCGCAGGGGTGTGGGGGGGCCGCACCGGCCGTCTGCTCCCCTCCCGGATCGGCTCCAGCCGCCGGGAGGCCAGGCTCGCGGGCGGGGCGTGTCGGGTGGCACGGCACCACGGGTGCGCGTTCGCCTATCATGAGGCCGCGGGAGCAACTAGCATTCCGGGCCCTGGGACGCACCGCGTGTGTGGAATGACCCGTGCTGGATGAATGCGAGCTGATTGCCAGTGCAACGCGACCGCGGCCGCTCGTGGCAGCGGTGACGGCGATTGCTTTGCTCATTGCGCTCTTTCTGACGATCCCATTCGCGCATATCAGGACAACCGGCACCGAGAATATGCTGCCGGCCTACGCGGGCGCGGCTTTCATGTTGGAGCTCATAGCGTCGGTTCTGCTGCTGACGTTATACAGCGTGCGGGGCGACCCTGCCCTTCTGATCCTGGCTTCCGGCTATCTCTTCTCCGCGTTGATGGTTCCAGCATGGATACTGACTTTCCCTGGCCTTTTTTCGGCCCTGGGCATTGAGGCCGGCCTGCAAACCACGGCGACGATCGCGGCGCTGCGCCGGGTCATTTTTGCGTCCTCCGTGTTGTGCTACGCTCTTGTTCCCGTCAGTCGCGCCGCTGCGAAACCGGGCGGCGCCACGATCTTCCAGACAACACTTTGCGTTTTCGGAGTGGTGGGAGCGATCACCTGGATTATTGTCGGGGAAAGCACGTCATTGCCCGCGTTCATGCGGGACGCTCATAATACGACGGATCTCTGGTCGTTCGTGCCGGCCACGGCCATGGCGATGTACCTGTTGAGCGCTGCCATTCTATTTCGTCGCCGGCGAACCACGCTCGACGCCTGGGTGTGCCTCGTTCTTTTCTCGCTTGTCATCGAATTGTCGCTGCTTTCCTATATCGCGGGCGGAGTTCGCCTCAGTGTCGGCTGGTGGGGTGGACGGATTTACGGCCTTGTTGCGACGGCGATACTGCTGATCGTCCTGCTGTCGGACACGACGACCGTTTACGCCCGCCTTGCCCAGTCGGTTGCTGCCGAGCAGCGTGCCCGGCAGAACCGCCTGACGGCCATGGAGGCCTTGTCCGCATCCATTGCCCACGAGATCAATCAGCCTTTGGCGAGCATCGTCACGAATGCCGACGCGGGATTGCGCTGGCTGACCAGGGCTGAGCCGCGCATGGACAAGGTACGCTCCACCTTGCAGGCCATCGTGTCCGACGGTCATCGCGCCAACAAGATCGTCTCAGGCATCCGCACCATGTTCATGAAGGATGCGCAGGAACGGCTGCCACTGGACCTCAATGAGATCATCGAGGAGGTCATGGCGTCTGCCTTTGCCGAGATGCGCGCTGCCGGCGTTTCTGCCCGGGTTGAACCGGCCCCTCGCCTGCCACCCGTGATCGGCAATTCGATTCAGCTTCGGCAGGTTGTCTGGAACCTCGTCGAGAACAGCATCGACGCGATGCGGGCGGTCGGCGACCGTCAGCGGCACCTGTATATCCGGACCCGACCGGCCGCGAACGGAGAAGTCGAGGTTTCGATCGAGGACACCGGGGTAGGGATTGAGCCGGGAACGGAGGAGCAGATCTTCAACCCATTCTTCTCGAGCAAGCCCAGCGGGATGGGCATGGGACTGATGTTCTGCCGCGCGGTCGTCGAGGCCCATGGCGGCCGCCTTTGGACCTCGGCAAACCGGCCTCGCGGGGCTGTTTTTCTCTTCACTTTGCCCGGGGCAGAGGCGACCGGTCGTGACGGGGAGGATTAGGTGGGGGCAGAGCAATCGATCGTCTTTATCGTGGATGACGACCCGTCGATCCGCGCATCGTTGGAGAACCTCCTGGCATCGGAAGGTCATGCGACCCGCAGTTTCGAATCGTCGCAGGCCTTCCTGAGCGCGAGCCGGCCGGATCTCCCGGGGTGCCTCGTCCTCGATGTCCGCCTGCGCGGCAGCAGCGGCCTGGAATTCCAGCGCGAGCTGAGCCGGCGCGATGTGAGGATTCCGATCGTTTTCATCACGGGCCATGGCGACGTGCCCATGTCGGTCGCGGCGATGAAGGCGGGCGCGATCGAGTTCCTGCTCAAGCCTTATCGCGATCAGGATCTGCTCGATGCCGTGCACAAAGGCATCGAACTCGACAAGCGCCGCCGGGTGCAGGCCGCAGGGCTTGCCGAGTTGCGCGCGCGCGTCGCTGCCATGACACCGCGCGAGCGGGAACTCCTGCCGCTTATCGCCAGCGGTATGCTCAACAAGCAGATCGCGGCGCGGCTGCAGCTCAGCGAGGTCACCGTGAAGGCCCACCGGGCGCAGGTCATGCAGAAGCTTCAGGTGTACTCGCTCGCCGAACTCGTGCGGGTCGCGGACCGGCTTGCCGCGGACCCACAGGCGGATCGGCCGGTCGATACCTTCGGGTGATTGCTTCCAGGGCGGCGCGCATCGAGCCTTCCTAGGGGAACGGCCGTCACCGTTGCCGATGCGAAGCTTTCAGGCCCTTGCAGCAGATGCTGGCTATCGTTGAGGATGACGTTTCCGCCCGCGCCGCGCTCCACAGCCTTGTCGGCGCGATGGGCTTCACCGGGGTAGGCTTTCCGGATGCGGCCAGCTTCCTGGCCTTCGGCAATCTGCGCCAGGTTCGCTGCCTGATCGCCGATGTGCGACTGCCCGGGATCAGTGGGCCGCAGCTGCATCTGCGATTGCGGGCTGCCGGCTGGAGCATACCGACCATTCTTGTCACGGCCTATCCTGACCCTACGTCGGCCCGCACGGCCCTCCGGTCGGGCGTGCAGGCCTATCTGGCCAAGCCGGTGCAGCCCGAGGAGCTGCTGGCCTGCCTGCGTACCGCCCTGCAGCCCTGATGTCCGCAGGGCTCGGCCCCGTACTGCGGGAGGAGGGGGAGACCCATCCCAAAGGATAATGGCTCCGATCCGGCCCCGGTCTCTAGGAGTTCACCGGAACAGACGGAGCCATGCGCCATGCCGACGGCCTTACCGACAGGTGGGAAGAACCTGCTCGACCCCAACAATCACATGCTGGTCCTGATCGACTTCCAGTCGCAGATGTCCTTCGCGACGAAGTCGATCGATGCCGTCAACCTCCGCAACAACGCGGCGCTGATTTCCCACGCGGCCGCTGGTTTCCACGTTCCGACCATCCTCACGACCGTTGCCGAGAAGAGCTTCTCCGGCCCGATGTTTTCCGAGATCACGGATGCTTTCCCGGGCCAGGCGCTGCTGGACCGCACTTCGATGAACACCTGGGAGGATGCCGCGGTTGTTGCGCGGGTCAACCAGATCGGCAAAGGCCGGGTGGTACTCGCCGGGCTGTGGACCAGCGTGTGCATCGTCGGGCCCGCCATCTCGGCCCTGGAACAGGGCTTCGAGGTCCACGTCATCGCCGATGCCTGCGGCGACGTGTCGCAGGAAGCGCATGACCGGGCCATGGAACGCATGGTGCAGGCCGGGGCGCGTCCCATGACCTCGCTGCAGTACCTGCTGGAGTTGCAGCGCGACTGGGCGCGGAGCGAAACCTACGAGCTCACCACCGGCATCGCGAAGCGCTTCGGCGGCGCCTATGGCCTCGGCATCATCTACGCGAAGACGATGTTCGGCGCCTCCGAGGGTCACTGACGGAAGGCGCAGCGGCCTCGGGCGGAGCGCGAGGCCGGGCGGCCTGCACCGGCCGGCACGGCAGCAGGCCGCCGGGATCACGGCGGCGTCCCCTTCCCCCACTCCACGGCAGGCCTGCCGCCTCCAGCAGCAGCGACGAAACCCCGAACGCAAGGAACCGAGCAGCATGGCCTACGTGACGACCAGGGATGGGGTCGAAATCTTCTACAAGGACTGGGGCCCGAAGGACGCCCAGCCCATCATGTTCCACCACGGCTGGCCCCTGAGCAGCGACGACTGGGACACGCAGATGCTGTTCTTCATGCAGCAGGGCTTCCGCGTCGTGGCCCATGACCGCCGCGGCCACGGGCGTTCGGCGCAGGTCAGCGAGGGCCACGACATGGACCACTACGCGGCCGATGCCTTCGCCGTGGTGGAGCACCTGGACCTGCGGAATGCCGTCCATATCGGGCATTCCACCGGTGGCGGCGAGGTGGCCCGCTACGTCGCGAAGCACGGCCAGCCCGCCGGGCGCGTGGCGAAGGCGGTGCTGGTCAGCGCCGTGCCGCCGCTGATGCTGAAGACGGAGAACAACCCCGAAGGCCTGCCGATCGAGGTGTTCGACGGCTTCCGCAAGGGCACCGCCGAGAACCGGGCGCAGATCTTCCTCGACGTCGCCGCCGGCCCTTTCTACGGCTTCAACCGTTCGGACGCGCAGGTCTACCAGGGCGTGGTCCAGAACTGGTGGCGGCAGGGCATGATGGGCAGCGCCAAGGCGCATTACGACGGCATCAAGGCCTTTTCCGAAACCGACCAGACCGAGGACCTGCGGGCCATCACCGTGCCGACGCTGGTGCTGCACGGCGACGACGACCAGATCGTGCCCATCGCCGCTGCGGCGCTGAAGTCCATCGGGCTGCTGCGGAACGGCACGCTGAAGGTTTACCCGGGCTACCCGCACGGCATGCTCACGACCCATGCCGAGCCCCTCAACGCGGACCTGCTGGCCTTTATCCGCGGCTGAGCCTGCGGGCGGCGCGCACCAGCCGCCCTCCCCGGAGGGCCGCCGTCCTGCGCCGGGATGTTGCGCAGCCCTGGTCGGCCGCGGCACGGCCGGCCATCCCCCTCCCCTCGCAGGAGCCCCCTCGATGACCCCCACCACCCGACGCCGTGTCACGAGCAGCCTCGGGGCCCTCGGCCTTGCCCTGCTTCCCCGGAGCCCCGCCATGTCCGCCACCACGCCGCCCGAGATGATCCTGCATGGCGGCCGCATCACCACCCTGGACCGCGGCAATCCCACGCCCGAGGCAGTGGCGGTCACCGCCGGGCGCTTTTCCGCCGTGGGCGATGCCGCCGCCATCCTGCCCACCGCCGGGCCGGACACGCGGGTGATCGACCTGCGCGGCCGCCGGCTGATCCCCGGGCTGATCGACAACCACCTGCACGTCATCCGCGGCGGGCTGAACTTCAACATGGAGCTGCGCTGGGACGGCGTGCGCTCGCTCGCCACCGCGATGGAGATGCTGCGCCGGCAGGTGGCGATCACCCCGCCACCGCAATGGGTCCGCATCGTCGGCGGCTTCACCGAGCACCAGTTCGCGGAAAAGCGGCTGCCGACGCTGGAGGAGATCAACGCCGTCGCCCCCGACACGCCGGTCTTCATCCTCCACCTCTACGACCGCGCGCTGCTGAACGGCGCGGCGCTGCGGGCGGCGGGCTACACCAGGGACACGCCCAACCCGCCGGGCGGCGAGATCCAGCGCGCCCCGGACGGCACGCCGACCGGCCTGCTGCTGGCCAGGCCCAACGCCACGGTCCTGTATGCCACGCTGGCCAAGGGGCCGACGCTGCCCTTCGACTACCAGCTGAACTCCACCCGCCACTTCCTGCGCGACCTGAACCGGCTGGGCGTCACCGGCGCGATCGATGCGGGCGGCGGCTACCAGAACTATCCGGACGACTACAAGGTGGTGCAGAAGCTGGCCGAGGATGGCGAGCTGACGGTGCGCATCGCCTATAACCTGTTCACCCAGAAGCCGAAGGAGGAGCAGGAGGATTTCCTCCGCTGGACGCAGACGGCGAAGTACCAGCAGGGCGACGACTATTTCCGCCTCAACGGCGCGGGCGAGATGCTGGTCTTCTCCGCCGCCGATTTCGAGGATTTCCGCGTCGAGCGCCCGGAAATGCCGCCCGAGATGGAGCCGGAGCTGGAAGCGGTGGTCCGCATCCTGATCCAGAACCGCTGGCCCTGGCGGCTGCACGCCACCTACGACCAGACCATCGACCGCGCGCTGAACGTGTTCGAGAAGGTCAACGCCGAGATGCCGATCGGTGACCTGCACTGGATCTTCGACCACGCCGAGACGGTGAGCGAGCGCAGCCTGGAGCGCATCGCGCGGCTGGGCGGCGGCGTCGCGGTGCAGCACCGCATGGCCTACCAGGGCGAATACTTCGTGGAGCGCTACGGCAACCGCGCCGCGGAGGCCACCCCGCCGGTGGCGAAGATGCTGGAGATGGGGGTGAAGGTGTCGGCCGGCACCGACGCCACGCGCGTCGCCTCCTACAATCCCTGGGTGGCGCTGTACTGGCTGACCACCGGCAAGACCGTGGGCGGGCTGCGCATCACGCCCGAGCGCAACACGATCGACCGCGACACCGCGCTGCGAATGATGACGGAAAAGGTCACTTGGTTCTCCAACGAGGAGGGCAAGAAGGGGCTCATCGCGGAAGGCCAGCTCGCCGACCTCGCCGTGCTCGACCGCGACTACTTCAGCATCCCCGGCGACGAGATCCAGGACATCACCGCCCTGCTCACGGTGGTGGGCGGCAAGGTGGTGCACGGGGCCGGGGACTACGCCTCCCTGGCGCCGCCGCTGCCCCCGGCCATGCCGGACTGGTCCCCCGTACGCCGCTTCGGCGGCTACCAGGACCGGCGGGCGGAAAAGCCGGGGGCGGCGGGCAGCTTCGCCCGTGCCGTGGCGCGCTGCTGCGACGCCGCCTGCGGCGTGCACGGGCACGACCATGCCCGCGCCTGGGCCGCCGCCACCCCGGCCGGCGGTGACCGGGGCTTCTGGGGGGCGCTCGGCTGCTCCTGTTGGGCCTTCTGAGATGAGCGCGGCCGCGGGCATCCCCGGCCCGCTCCGGCGGGCCCTGTTCTTCCTGGGCCTGCTCGGCCTCTGCGCCGCCTATCTCCAGGGCGGGCTCAACAAGCTGCTCGACTTCCCCGGCGCGGTGGCGGAGGCCGCGCATTTCGGCCTGCCAGTGCCGGGCCTGGTGGCGGCGGCCACGATCCTCCTGGAACTCCTGGCCAGCGCCCTGATCCTGTCGGGGCGGCTGCGCTGGCTCGGCGCCCTGGCCCTGGGCGCCTTCACCCTCGCCGCCACCTTTCTCGCCAACCGCTACTGGGCCCTGCCGCCGGGCCAGGACCGCTTCATGGCGGCCAACGCCTTCTTTGAGCACCTCGGCCTCGTCGGTGCCTTCCTGCTCCTCGCCCTGTGGGACCTGCACCGTGAACGCGGTTGATCCCGCCCCGGTGCCCCCGCCCGCCGCGGGCAGCTTCGCGCCCCTGCGCCAGGCCAGCTTCGCGGTGATCTGGGCCGCCACCGTGCTCGGCAACACCGGCAGCTTCATGCGCGACGTGGCCAGCTCCTGGCTGGTGACGGACCTCGCGGCGGGCCCGGCCGCGGTGTCGCTGATCCAGGCGGCGGGCACGCTGCCGATCTTCCTGCTCGCCATCCCGGCCGGCGTGTTGTCGGACATTCTCGACCGGCGGCGCTTCCTGATCGCCATCCAGCTCCTGCTGGCCGCGGTCAGCCTCACGCTGCTGCTGCTGTCCCATGCCGGGCTGATGTCGGTGTCCGCCCTGGTCGGCCTGACCTTTCTGGGCGGCATCGGCGCCGCGCTGATGGCCCCCACCTGGCAGGCCATCGTGCCGGAGCTGGTGCCGGCCCGGGACCTCAAGGCCGCGGTCGCGCTGAACTCGCTCGGCATCAACATCGCCCGCTCGATCGGGCCGGCGGCGGGCGGATTGCTGCTGGCCTCCTTCGGCGCCGCGGCGACCTATGGCGTGGACGTCGCCAGCTACGCGATCGTCATCGCCGCGCTGCTGTGGTGGCGGCGCCCCGCCAATGCCGACGACGCGCTGCCGGAGCGCTTCCTGGGCGCCTTTCGCGCCGGCCTGCGCTATGCCCAGGCCAGCCGCGAGCTGCACGTGGTGCTGCTGCGCGCCGCGGTGTTCTTCGCCTTTTCCAGCGTGATCTGGGCGCTGCTGCCGCTGGTGGCGCGCAACCTCCTGGGCGGCAGTGCGGGCTTCTACGGCATCCTGCTCGGCGCGGTCGGGGCCGGTGCCATCCTCGGCGCCCTGGTTCTGCCCAGGCTGCGCACCCGCTTGGGCGCCGATGGGCTGATGCTCGCCGCCGCCGTTGTCACGGCCCTCGCCACCGCGAGCTTGGCCGTCGCCCCGCCGCGCTGGCTGGCGCTGCTGGTTCTCCTGCTGCTCGGCGCCGCCTGGATCACCGCCCTCACCACGCTGAACGGCACGGCCCAGGCCATCCTGCCGAACTGGGTGCGCGGCCGGGCGCTGGCGGTTTACCTGACCGTCTTCAACGGGGCGATGGCGGCCGGGAGCCTGGGCTGGGGCGCGGTGGCGGAGCTGGCGGGCGTGCCCGCAGCGCTGCTCATCGGCGCGGCTTCCCTGCTCGTGGCCGCCCTGTTCATGCACCGCATCCGGCTGCCGGCGGGCGAGGCCGACCTCGTGCCCTCCAACCACTGGCCAGAGCCCCTGACGGAGCAGCCGATCGGGCATGACCGCGGCCCCGTGCTGATCCTGATCGAGTACCGCGTCGCGCCGGAGAACCGCAGCGCCTTCCTGGAGGCCCTGACCCGGCTTTCCCAGGAGCGCCGGCGCGACGGGGCCTATGCCTGGGGCATCACCGAGGACGCCGCCGGGCCTGACCGCCTGGTCGAATGGTTCATGGTGGAGTCCTGGGCGGAGCACCTGCGCCAGCACCGCCGCGTGTCCCGCGCGGATGCCGACCTGCAGGGCGCGGCGCTGCGCTTCCACCTCGGCCCCGAGGCGCCGGTGGTCCACCACTTCCTGAACGCGCAGGGGCATCCGGCCTGAGAGCCTCCGCCGGCGCAGGCGGCTGCTTGGGTGGGCGTCACCCAGGCAGCCGCCCGGCGGGGCGGCGTTATCGCCCCCCGGCCCGGGACGCGCCGTCCGCGGCCGGGACCGTGGGGCGGCGGCTCTCGAGATCGAACCGGTCGCCGTGGCAAAGGACGTGCAGCCGGACGTCGTAGATGGACAGGGCGTGGTCCGTCCGGGCTTCCGCGATGTTGGAGTGCGTCACGCCGCCGCCGTCCACCACGTAGATGCCCCCGCTGCCGACGACCTCGAACTGGCGGTCGCTCAGGATGATGGCCGTGTCCTCGTCGATGCCGATGCCCAGCTCGCGGGGGTTCTGCGCCACCGCGCCGAGCAACCGGCCGATGCGGCCGCGCTCCGCGAAGTGCTGGTCGATGATGACGTCCCGCACCAGTCCCAGCCCGGCCGCCAGGTGCAGGTCGCCGATACGGTGCGTTTCCTGGCTGCTGCCCTTCACGAGCATGGTGTCGCTCATGACCGAGGCGCCGGCCGAGGTGCCGGCGACGACGCCACCGGCCTCATGGATTTCCCGCACGCGACGCTCGACCGGGGTGTCACCGAGCTGGCTGCTGAGGCGGAGCTGATCCCCCCCGGAAAAGAACACACCCGTCGCGCCGTCGAAAACCTTCAGCTTCTCCTCGTCCTGCGCTTCGGCGCGTTCCTCGACATACAGCTCCACGAGGTCATTCACGCCCAGGGCCGCGAAGGCTTCCTTGTAGGCGTCGAAGTAGCCCTCGGGCTGGTGGGACGCCACGGTGGCTACCACCAGCCGCCCGCCCTTCAGGTGCCGGGCGACCTCGCGCAGGATGAGCATGTCGCCCTTCCGGTCCTCGTGGCCGCCGATGACGATGAGCGGGCCTTTGCCTGCGGAGCCACGGTCAGTCATGCGAGGCTTCCTCACCCTTGGAAAGATAGATGCGCGGGCGATCGTCGTTGCCCCTGACCATGCCCACCGCGAAGTGCGGGCTGTTGTGCGCCCAGCCGATGTTTCCGGCCGGGTCGAGCACGATGCCGCCCGCGTCGCCGCCGACGCGGCCGAGCCGGGCGATGGCGCTCTCGATCGCGGCCTGGGGTGATCCGCCTTCCAGACGGTGCATCACATGCGCCGCGAGCATGCAGCGGGAGATGCTTTCCCCATCGCCCGAGAAGGCCACGGCGCCGAGGCCATTGTCAGCGTAGAAGCCCAGGCCGGGAACTGGTGAATCCCCGAGCCGCCCAGGATGGCATCCTTCCAGCCCACCAGTGGAGGTGCCGGCGGCCAGGTCGCCGCGGCTGTCGAGCGCGATGCAACCGACCGTATCGTGCGCGGCATCCCCGGCGGCCGCCAGGAGTTCCGCGGGGCCGCGGAGTTCCGCGCCCTGCGCCGCAGCGAAGCGCTGCGCACCCTCCGCGACCAGCAAGGTCGGCGTTTCCCGCAGCATCAGCCGTGCGACGGCGACGGGATGCCGTACGTCCCGGATGGCCCCGACGCCGCCGACATCGAGCGTCGCGCCGTCCATCATCGCCGCGTCCATCTCGACCTCGCCGTCGCTGTTGCGGACCGATCCACGGCCGGCGTTGAAGGTGGCGTCGTCCTCCAGCACGCGGATCGCGGCTTCCACCGCATCCACGGCGCTGCCGCCTGCCCGGAGCACCGCCGCCCCGGACAGGAGCGCCCGGAGACAGCCGGCACGGTTCGCCGCTTCCTTCTCCGGCGCGATCTCCTTGGCGCCGCCGTGCAGGACGAGAGCCCAGCCTCCCGGATCCACTGTGGTGCTCACGCCATCTCCTCCGTCCCGCTCGGGACTTCCCTGGGCTCGAAGGCGAGGATCTGCGCCCAAACCTCCTCGACCGATGTCGGTGTCAGCACCACGAGATTGCCCGGCCGCGCCATGCGCAGGCAAAGATCGGTGGCCTCACGCTCATCGAGCACCTGATGCAGGCGCTCCTCCGGGAAACCGGCACCGAGCGCCCCTTCCGCAATCAGGCGCATGACGTCCCCGGACCGGCGCCCCCGCCCATCGGGCCTTTCCCGCAGGACGAGGTCATCGAAGGCACCGGCCGCGATCCGTCCCATGTCCCGCATGTCGTCGTCGCGCCGGTCGCCCGGCGTGCTGATCATGCCGATCACCCGGTCGTGCTGCGGGCGAAGCTTGGAAATGAGGTCGCACAGTGCCGTCAGCCCGGCAGGGTTGTGGGCGTAATCCATGATCACCCGAAAGCCGTGGGCGTCATGCACGTTCAAGCGTCCCGGGCTCTGCTCGAAGGAGGAGGAGAAGTTCTGGAGCGCCGCACGGATCACCGGTGGCGAAACGCCCTGCGCATAGGTCATCGCGACGGCTGCGAGGGCATTCTGGGTGTTGAACTGCGCCATGCCGCCCAGTGTTGCCGGGATTTCCGCCGCACTCATCAGCGGCAGGCGGCGCCGGTCGTCGTAGACCACGATGTCGTTGCCAAGGCCGCTGTCCTCGTTCACCACCGCCAGCCCGCCGGCCGCGATATGGGCGCGGACGGCTTCCGACATCCTGTCCAGGCCGAACATGGAGAAGAAGGCGATGCGTCCACCGGCATGGCGCTCCATCGCCAGGGTGAGCGGGTCATCGGCGTTCAGCACGCTGCACCCGTTGCGCCGCACGGATTCCACCACCACCGACTTCACGGCGGCCAGGTCCTCCAGCGTGTTCACCTCCTGCAACCCGAGGTGATCCCCCTGGATGTTGAGCACGGCGCCGATGTCGCATTCATCGAAGCCGAGACCTTCGCGCAGGATGCCCCCGCGCGCGGTTTCCAGCACGGCCGCTTCCACCGTCGGTTCCCGCAGGACCAGACGTGCGCTCCGTGGGCCGCTGGCATCGGCCTCCATGATCTTGTGCTCGTTCAGCCAGATGCCGCTCGTGCTCGTCATGCCGACGGTCAACCCGGTATGGCGGAGAATATGCGCCACCATGCGCGTCGTGGTCGACTTGCCGTTGGTTCCGGTGATGGCGAGGATCGGGATGCGGCCGGTGGCGCCGTCGGGGAAGAGCATGTCGATCGCCGGGCGGGCGATGTCGCGCGCCCAGCCCTCGAACGGCTCGAGGTGCATGCGGAAGCCCGGGGCGGCGTTCACCTCCACGATGCCGCCCCCGGTTTCCCGGACGGAGCGCCGGATGTCGGGCGCCATGAAGTCGATCCCGGCGACGTCGAGCCCGACGATCATGGCGGCGCGCCGGGCGATGCAGGCATTATCGGGGTGTATGTCGTCCGTCCGGTCGATGGCGGTGCCGCCGGTGGACAGGTTCGCGGTGTCCCGCAGGGCGATCCACCGGTCCTTTTCCGGCACGCTGTCCAGGGTGAGCCCTTCTTTGGACAGGAGCCCGGTCACGTGGTCGTCCACCTTGATGCGGGTCAAGACCTTCTCGTGCCCGGCCCCACGCCGGGGATCGCGGTTCACCTCGTCGATGAGGCTCTCGATGCTGTGGATACCGTCGCCGACAACATGCGCGGGCATGCGCTGGGCGACCGCCCGGACCTCGCCGCCGATGACGAGGATGCGGTGATCATGGCCCTGGTAATGCTGTTCTACGATGACGCTGCGGCTGTGCACCGCGGCATGCTCGAAGCCCCGTCGCACGTCGTCGGGTGAGCGGAGGTCGAGGGACACGCCGCGGCCGTGATTGCCGTCGAGGGGCTTCATCACGACGGGATAGCCGATCCGCTCGGCCTCGCGGATGGCCGCCTCGGCCGATCGCACCACGCCTCCCCTCGGCACCGGCAGGCCGGCATCGGCGAGCAGGGCCTTGGTCAGGTCCTTGTCGCCGGCGATCTCCACGGCGATGGAGGAGGTCCGGCCCGTGATGCTGGCGCGCAGGCGCTGCTGTTGCTTGCCGTGACCGAGCTGGACGAGGCTCATCTCGTCGAGCCGCTGCACGGGGATGCCGCGCCGCTCGGCCTCCTGAACGAGGGAGCGCGTGGTCGGACCTAGCGCGCGCCGCCCGACCACCTTGCTGAGCGCCGCCAGCGCCGCTTGCACGTCGCCTCCCTCGCCCAGCGGATCCTGAGCGTGCAGCTTTTCCAGGCCCTGCACGCCGCGGAGTTCCGCCGGCAGCAGCGAGTCCACGAGTTCCAGCGCGAGCCGGCCGGCCAGCAGGCCTGCTTCCTCCTCCCTGTAGGAATAGAGGACATTGTAGCAGCCAGGGCATCCCTTGACCGAGCGTGTCTTGCCCCGCGTGACGCGCGATCCCGCGCGAGTCTGGAGTTCCAGCGCCACGTGTTCGGTCACGTGGCCGAGCCACGTGCCCTCGCGCAGGCGCCTGATGAATCCGCCGGGGCTCGGTAGGAACAGCCGTGCTCCTGCAGCCCGGGCAGCATCGCTAGCAGCGCGTCGGTGAAGCCGGGCAGCCGATCGGTCGGCCAGGCCTCCAAGGCCCCCAGGTCCAGGCGTATCCGGACCATCGGCGTGTGGCTGAACAGGTGCGGGCCACGATACACAGCGAAGTGGAGGACGCGCATCGGCACGTTCCCGGTTGGCGGAGTGGGGCTGGCGCTCATGGATCAGGTTTCCCCGCGGGCAGGTTTCTGTTCAGGGCAGTTGGCATCGCGAGAGTCGGACATGTCGGAGCTGGTGAGCTGTCGTTGGGGTGCCGTCGGGTCAGACGGCCGTTCGCAGGAACCGCTTGGCCATGAGCCGCGGAGGTTCGCCGCCCGTTCCTGCCACGTTGAGCAGCGCGGTCCGCGCTTGAACAGGGGAGACACGACTCCGCAGGCACTCACCGGTCCTCCCACTCTCGGAGGGCGCAGCCGTAGTCAGGGCATGGATCACACCGGAACAGACGAGGGTGCTGCCGAGGTCGACAGCAGCCGGATGCTCTTCGGGTCCGAGTTGCGTCCAGCCTGCTGAGCGCGCGGAGCTTTTGCACCAGCCATGGAGAGCTGGCGCAGCGGTGCGGACGACATCTTAGCCTCCCTTGTTGGAGCAACCCGTGCGTGCGCTCAGTTAGAGGAGGTATGAAGAACAGCTCCGTACGCATGCGCACATCCAGGCTGCGCAATGCCGTGAGAACTCGCCTGTCGCGGGCAGTGGGAGGTGGGGCAACGGCGACCGCCACGAGCGAGCGCCCGGCGGGAGGGCAAGGAGCGGTGGAATGGGGTCCCCAGGACGGGGGTCACGAGCCTTTCCGCCAAGCGATGCGGGGCCCGGGCACCGCCAGCTTGCCGGGAGCGGTGACGTGGCACGGGAATCGCGGCATCCTGGCGGCCACGGCAGCCAGCGGTGAACAGCGGCCGGAAACCCGGGAGAAGGACGCAGATGAACGATCCAGTGGACGGCCCCCGAACCCTGTCGCGACGCGGCGTGCTCGGCGCCGGGCTGTTGGGCGCCGGTGCGACGCTGCTCGCCCGGCCAGCCCTGGCGCAGACCGCCGCTCCGGCCGCTTGGCCGACACGACCGGTGACTCTCGTGGTCGGCTTCCCGCCCGGTGGGCAGACCGACTTCGCCGCGCGCATCATCCAGCCCGGCCTGGCCAGCGCCCTCGGGCAGCCGGTGGTGATCGACAATCGCGGCGGCGCCGGCGGCAACCTCGGCACCGAGGCCGTGCTGCGGGCGCGGCCCGACGGCTACACGCTGCTCGCCGGCAATTCGAGCCCGATGGCGATCAACCCGCACACCTTTCCCAACATGACCGTGGACCCGCTGGAACTGACGCCCATCGGGCTGTCGCTGCAGTCCTCGCTGATCCTGTGCGTGCATCCCTCGGTGCCGGCGAACAACGTGGCGGAATTCGCCGCCTGGGCGAAGGCGCAGCCGCGCGGGGTGGATTACGGCTCGCCGGCCGCGGGATCGATGTCGCATTGCGCGATGGAGCTGCTGCGCTCGCGCATCGGAAACCCGGAGATGCAGAGCATCCCCTACCGTGGCTCGGGTCCGGCCATGCAGGACTTCATCGCCGGCCGCTTCTCGGCGATGTTCGATGCGGCTTCGGTGGTGGCGCCCTTCGTGCGGGCCGGGCAGGTGCGCGGCATCCTGGCCACGGGGGCGCAGCGCTCGCCGGCCTTCCCGGACACCCCGACCGCGACCGAGCAAGGCATCTCGGATTTCGCCTTCGTGGCCTGGGTCGGACTCTTTGCCCCCCGCGGGACGCCGGAGGAGATCGTGCGCAAGGCCAATACGGCCCTGAACACGGCCGTGAACGATCCCGCCGCGCGCGAGCGGGTCCTGGGCCAGGGCGACGAGCCCGGCGGCGGCACGGCGGAGGCTTTCGCCCAGATGGTACGACGCGATCACGCCCGCTGGGGCGAGGTGGTCCGCAGCAGCAACATACGCGCTGACACCTGACGGTGGGTGGATGACCCTGCGCGCGGGGGGGGTGCTCCTGAGCCATCCGTTGGAAGTCGCGCTGGGGCTGGATCGCTGCCGAAGCTCACGCCCGATCAGGGTCTGCCCTCCCCCAGCCCTACGGGCGGGGTGGACCTGACCCCTGCTCGGGCTGGTCTGCTGCCTCGCGAGGCCACCCTGGGGCATCCATAACCGAGCGCTCCGGCTTCCCGGTGTGGCGTCATCGGCGTCGAAGAGCCTCGATGCCGGCCAATCGGCCGTCTTGTCATTGACCGTCATGGAACTGTAACACACACGGCCTGCAGTTCTTCCCGGCCGGGAGCCCGCTTCATCCGCCAGATTGCCGCCTTGCCCTACCGCACCGAAGGGGGCGCCACCAATGCGCCGGTGCGGATCCTGCTGGTCACGTCGCGTGAAACCCGGCGCTGGGTAATCCCGAAGGGCAATCATCCCTCCGGCATGACGGCCCATGCCGCCGCGGCGATGGAGGCCGAGGAGGAGGCCGGGGTGCGTGGGCTCGTGTGCCCGGCGCCGCTCGGCTCCTACCGCTACCGCAAGCGCCGGCGAAACGGGGCGTCCCTGATGGTGGATGTGGACGTTTTCCCACTGGCCGTCAGCAGCGAGATGGAGAGCTGGAAGGAAAAGGGACAGCGCGAACGGCGCTGGTTCCCGCTGGCCGAAGCCGCGGCCGCGGTGGAGGAGCCGGACCTGCGCGACCTCATCCGCTCCTTCGGCCCATCCCAGTTCAGGGCCGCGACGCGAAGGGGCCGGCTGCTCCGGGCCGTGGCCCGCACATCGAGGGTAGGTGACATGTTCGCGTGGTTCCAGCGCCTGCTGCCGAAAACAGGCAACTTCTTCGAGCTGTTCGAGGCGCATTCCGTCACCGTCGTCGCGGGCGCCGACGCGCTGGCGCGACTGCTGCAGGACGGCGGCGCCGACCATGCCCGGGAGGTGATCGAGCGCGAGAACGATGCCGACGACATCATCCGCGAAGTCCTGCGCACGGTGCGCGAGACATTCCTGACGCCCTTCGACCGCGGCGCGATCACCAGCCTGATCAATGCCCTCGACGATTCCATCGACGAGATGAAGGGAACCGTCCAGGCGATCCAGCTCTACGAGGTGGCGGGCTTCGAGCAGGAGATGAAGGACATCGCGGCCATCATCGTGGATGCGGCGCGGCTGACCGCCGAGGCCATGCCGCTGCTGCGCGACGTGGCCGGCAATGGGGTCCGCCTGCACGAGCTGACCGAGCGCATCGTGCGGCTGGAAGGCCAGACCGACGATATCCACGACGCGGGTGTCAAGCGCGCCTTCAAGGAATACGGAGCCGGGAATACGATCCACTTCATCGTGACGCGCGAGATCTACGCACGGCTGGAGCGGATCGTGGACGCTTTCGAGGCGGTTGCGAACGAGATCGACGGCATCGTGATCGACCATTCCTGATGCATGAGCTGGCCCTGCCGCTGCTGATCGGCCTCATCGCCGTTGCCCTGGCCTTCGATTTCCTCAACGGACTGCACGATGCGGCAAATTCCATCGCGACGGTTGTGGCGACGCGCCTGCTGAAGCCCGTGCACGCCGTTGCCTTCGCCGCGCTGCTGAACTTCGCGGCCTATTTCCTCACCATCACCTTTCCGAGCCTGCACAGGGTGGCCGACACGATCGGGCAAGGACTGATCAACAAGGACCTGATCACGCCCGCCGTGGTGTTCGGCGCACTGGCGGGGGCGATGGTCTGGAATGTCGTCACCTGGCTCAAGGGCATCCCTTCCTCGTCGAGCCACGCGCTGGTGGGCGGGCTGATCGGCGCGGGCGTGACCCATGCGGGCCTGAGCGGCGTGCAGTGGAGCGGGCTGAACAAGACCCTGCTGGCCATCGTGCTGTCGCCGACCATCGGCATGGCGCTGGCGATGCTGATCATGCTGGCGACGAGCTGGGGGCTGGCGCGGGCCACGGCGCGCCTGGCGGAGCGGACCTTCCGCGCGCTCCACCTCGTGTCCTCCGGCGCCTATTCCCTGAGCCACGGGCTGAACGACGCGCAGAAGACCATGGGGATCATCACCGCGCTGCTGTATTCCACCGGCCATCTGGCGGGGGAGTTCGAGGTGCCCCACTGGGTGGCCATCTCCTGCTACGTCGCCATAGCGCTCGGCACGCTGACCGGCGGCTGGAGGATCATCGAGACGATGGGCTCGCGGATCACCAAGCTGTCCCAGCACCAGGGCTTCAGTGCTTCGATGAGCGGGTCGGTGGTGCTCTTCTCGGCGTCCTGGCTCGGCATTCCCGTGTCCACGACGCACACCATCACGGGCGCCATCATCGGCGCGGGCACGGCGCGGCGGGCCTCGGCGGTGCGCTGGGGCGTGGCGGGAAACGTGGTGACGGCCTGGGTCATCACCATCCCGGCCTCGGCGGTGGTGGGGGCGCTGTTCTACGGGCTGACGCGCCTGTTCTGAAGGCCAGGCATCCTGGCCCGCCGCAGGGCGCGGCGGGGGGAGGCTTGCTGCCGGGCGCGCTCAGCTTTCCAGCTGCACCGCACGGCCCGTGCGGGCCGACTCCGTGGCGGCATCCGCCAGCAGCAGGGCCCGCAGCCCGTCCTGGCCCGTTGCCTGGACCGGCGCGCCGTCCAGCACGCTGCCGATAAAGGCGTCCAGCTCAGCGCGATAGGCGGCCTCATAGCGTTCCAGGAAGAAGGGCAGAGCGGGTTCGGTGGTGAAGCCGCGGGCGCCGGCGGATTCCACCGTGGTCGCCGTGCGATTGCCGGCGCGCAGCAGGCCCTCCGAACCATGCGCCTCGATGCGCTGGTCGTAGCCGTAGGTGGCGCGCCGGGAGTTCGAGATCTGGCAGAGCCTGCCGGAGGCGGTTTTCAGCGTCACCACGGCGGTGTCGACATCGCCCGCCGCGCCGATGGCAGGGTCCACCAGGGCCGACCCGGCGGCGAAGAGTTCCACCGGCTCCTCGGCCAGCAGGAAGCGCGCCATGTCGAGGTCGTGGATCATCATGTCGCGGAACAGTCCGCCGGATTGCGCGACGTAGCTGGCCGGCGGCGGCGCGGGATCACGGCTGGTGATGCTCAGCAATTCCAGCGCGCCGATCTCCCCCGCGGCGAGGCGGCGTTGCAGGGCGGCGAAGCTGGGATCGAAGCGACGGTTGAAGCCCACCATCAGCGGCACGCCCGCACGCTCCACCGCGGCCAGGCAGTCGCGCACGCGGGCGGCGGACAGGTCGACCGGCTTTTCGCAGAAGACCGGTGTCCCTGCTGCTGCCGCGCGCTCGATGAAGTCGGCATGGGTCGGGGTGGGGGAGCCGATCAGCACGGCCCCTGCCGCGAAGGCCGCGTCCAGCGGGATCACCACGCTGTTGCAGGCCTGCGCGAGGCCTTCCGCCGCGGCGGTGTCCGGGTCGCTGATTCCGGCCAGCTGGGCGCGGGGATGGGCTGCGATGTTGCGGGCGTGGATGCGGCCGATCCGCCCTGCCCCGATAACGGCGATGCGCAGCATCTCGCCCCCTCCCGCTCCGCCGAGCTGTTCCGGATGCGCTCGGACCTGTTTGACAACCCATAGACCGGCGTCGAGACTGCTCACAAGGGAGGAGGGGCATGCCGCAAGGTCGGCGCCCCTTCCGCAAGGAAACACGTCATGTCGCAGGCGTCAGACCTGGACGTTATCGCGCCCGGCATCGATCCGCCGGGGATGCGCGGCCGACGGCGGTGCGCTGTCCGTTCGGACGCTCGGCGGCGGCAAGCACCATGAGCACGATCCGGTTGACGCTGTCGCAGGCGCTCGTGCGGTTCCTCGCGGCACAGCGCGCGGGGCCGGAAGCCGGCGGCCTGCCGCTCTTTGCGGGGGTCTGGGCGATCTTCGGCCACGGCAACGTCGCCGGCATGGGCGAGGCGCTGCACGGCATCCGCGACCGGCTGCCGACCCTGCGCGCCCATAACGAGCAGGCCATGGCGCATGCCGCGATCGCCTTTGCCAAGGCCAGCGGGCGACGCCGCATGATGGCCTGCACCACCTCCATCGGCCCGGGCGCCACCAACATGGTGACGGCGGCGGCGCTGGCGCATGTGAACCGCCTGCCCGTGCTGCTGCTGCCCGGCGATGTTTTCGCCGGCCGGCGCCCCGATCCCGTGCTGCAGCAGGTCGAGGATTTCGGCGACGGCACGGTCAGCGCCAATGACTGCTTCCGGCCGGTGTCGCGCTACTTCGACCGCATCGCGCGGCCGGAACAGCTGCTGGCCGCCCTGCCCCGCGCCTTGTCCGTGCTGACGGACCCGGCGGAGTGCGGGCCGGTGACGCTGGCCCTGTGCCAGGACGCGCAGGCGGAAGCCTTCGACTGGCCCGAAACCTTCTTTGCCCCGCGCGCCTGGGCGCCGCGCCGCCCGCGCCCCGACCGGGGTGAGCTGGCGGAAGCGGCGCGCCTGCTGCGGGAGGCCCGGCGCCCGCTGATCATCGCCGGGGGTGGCGTACACTACGCCGATGCCACCGCGGCCCTGGCCCGTTTCGCCGAGGCGCACGGCATTCCCGTGGCGGAAACCCAGGCCGGGAAATCCGCCCTGCCGCAGGAGCATCCGCTGAACCTCGGCGCGATCGGGGTGACCGGCACTTCCGCCGCCAACCAGGCCGCGGCGGAAGCGGACCTAGTGGTGGCGGTGGGAACGCGGCTGCAGGACTTCACCACGGGATCGCGCGCCCTGTTCGCGGCCGCCGGGCGACGGCTGATCGGGCTGAACGTGCAGCCCTTCGATGCCGCCAAGCACGCCGCCCATCCGCTGGTGGCCGACGCGCGGGAAGGGCTGGACGCGTTGGCCGAGGCGCTGGCCGGTTATCGCGCGCCGGCAGCCTGGACGGAAGCAGCCGCTGCGGCGCGGGAAGCCTGGTTCGCCCTGGCCGCAGCTGCCACGGCCCCGCGCAACGCGGAACGGCCTTCGGACGCGCAGGTGATCGGCGCGGTGGGGCGCGCGGCCGGCCCGGACACGGTGGTGGTCGGCGCGGCCGGCGGCCTGCCGGGGGAGCTGCACAAGCTGTGGCGCGCCGGCGCGCCCGGCTCCTATCACCTGGAATACGGCTTCTCCTGCATGGGCTACGAGATCGCCGGCGGGATCGGGGTGAAGCTGGCCCGGCCGAACAGCGAGGTGGTGGTGATGCTCGGCGACGGCAGCTACCTGATGCTGAACTCGGAGATCGCGACCTCCGTGGCGCTGGGGCTGAAGCTGACCGTGGTGCTGCTGGACAATCGCGGCTTCGGCTGCATCAACCGGTTGCAGGCCGCGACGGGCGGCGCCGCCTTCAACAACCTGCTGCCGGAGGCGCATCCGCGGATCGACTTCGCCGCCCATGCTGCCAGCCTCGGCGCGTACGCCGAGCATGTCGCCGGGCTGGCGGAGCTGGAAGCGGCGCTGGCCCGGGCGCGGTCGGCGGACCGGACGAGCGTGCTGGTGATCGACACCGACCCGCAGGAGGCCACCGCCGCCGGCGGCCACTGGTGGGATGTGGGCGTGCCGGAAGTGTCGGTGCGCCCGGAGGTCCGCGACGCCCGCGCGCGCTACGAGCAGGCGCGTGCGGCTCAGGTGCTGGGAGGATGAGGGCATGATCCGCCTGGGCACCAACCCGATCGCCTGGTCCAACGACGACCTGCGGGAGTTGGGCGGCGCGACGCCGCTGGAAACCTGCCTGGCGGAAGCGCGGCAGGCCGGCTTCGCCGGGATCGAGCTGGGCCACAAGTTCCCCCGCACCGCGCCGGAACTGCGCGCGGTGCTGGCGCAGCACGGGCTGGCGCTGGTGTCGGGCTGGTATTCGGCGGAACTGCTACGGCGCGACGCCGTGGCGGAGATCGCGGCGATGCGGCCGCACCTGGAACTGCTGAGCGATTGCGGGGCGGAGGTGCTGATCTTTGCCGAAACCTCCAACGCCATCCACGGCGACCGTGCCGTGCCGCTGTTTCGCCGCCCCCGGCTGGAACCGGGCGACTGGGCGCGGTTCGGCGCGCGCATGACGGAGGTGGGCAAGGCGGTCGCGGATGCCGGGCTTTCCCTGGTCTACCACCACCACATGGGCACGGTGGTGGAGAGTGCCGAGGAGATCGCGCGGCTGATGGACGCCACCGGCCCCGCCGTGCAGCTGCTGCTGGACACCGGCCACGCCACCTTCGGCGGCGCCGATCCGGTGGCGCTGGCCCGCCGGTACCGCGACCGCATCGGCCATGTGCACACCAAGGACATCCGCGGCGCGGTGATGCAACGCTCCCGGCGCGACGGATGGAGCTTCCTGGACAGCGTGGTGGAGGGCGTCTTCACCGTGCCCGGCGACGGCATCGTGGACTTCGCCGCCGTGCTGCGCGAGTTGCCGGACTACCGGGGCTGGCTGGTGATCGAGGCGGAGCAGGACCCGGCAAAGGCCGAGCCGCTGCGCTACGCCAGGCTGGGCCGGGAGAACCTGGCAGGCTTCGCGCGCGAGGCCGGGCTGCTGCGATGAGAAGGGTGGACGGCACGATCCACGCCGAGGGGAGAAAACGCATGTCGAGAAGAATGCTGCTGGGCGCCCTGGCCGTGCTGGGCGGACTGCTCGGGCTGGGCAGCGGCGTCGCGCGGGCGCAGGGCAACAGCCTGGTGATGTATTGCGGCGTCAACGAGCAGTGGTGCCGCGCCGCCGCCACGGCCTTCCAGGCACAGACCGGCATCCGCGTGGACATGACGCGGCAGAGCGCGGGCGAGATCTACGCGCGGCTGCGGGCCGAGCGGAACAACCCGCGGGCCGATATCTGGTTCGGCGGCACCGGCGACCCGCATCTCCAGGCTGCCTCCGAAGGGTTGACCGCCGCGTATCGCCCGGAAGCCCTCGGCCAGTTGCAGGACTGGGCGCAGCGCCAGGCGCAGCGTTCGGAGAACCGCACGGTCGGCATCTACATGGGCGCCCTCGGCTTCGGCTACAACGAGACGGAGCTGCGCCGGCGCAACCTGCCGGTGCCGGCCTGCTGGGCCGACCTGCTGAAGCCGGACTACCGGGGCGAGGTACAGATGGCCGACCCCAACGCCTCCGGCACCTCCTGGACCATGCTGGCCACCATGGTGCAGCTGATGGGCGAGGACGCGGCCTTCGACTACCTCAAGCGGCTGGGCCGCAACATCGACCAGTACACGAGCATCGGCGCCGCCCCGGCCCAGGCCACGGCGCGGGGCGAGACGCTGATCGGCATCGTGTTCCAGCACGACGCCATCGACGCGGCCAAGCAGAACCCGGCCGTGCGCGTGGTGTCCCCCTGCGAGGGCACCGGCTTCGAGATCGGTTCCATGAGCATCGTGCAGGGCGCCCGCCATATGGAGGAAGCGCGGCGCTTCTATGACTGGGCGCTGACGCCGGCGGCGCAGGCCCTGGCCGCCAGCAACGGGTCCTTCCAGCTGCCCTCCAACACCGCCACCCCCGTGCCGCCGGAAGCGCCGGACCTGAGCAAGGTGAAGCTGATCGACTACGACTTCGCCAAGTACGGTTCCTCGGCGGAACGCACGCGGCTGCTCGCGCGGTGGACGCGCGAGGTCCGCAACGCGCGCTGACGGTAGATAGGGTGCGCAAGGGATCGGCCCGTCCGGCGAACCGGGGCCTCTGGCTCTGGCTGGTGCTGGGCGGCGCCGCGACCCTGGCGCTGCCCTGGTACGGGCTGGAGCGCGGGCTCCTCGCCTGGTCCTGGCCGGAAGCGATGCCGGCCGCCTTCTGGGGCAGTCTCGGCGGCCGTCCCTGGCTGCTGCCGCTGTTGCTGCCCCTGGTCCTCGTGCCCTTGGCCGCGGGCCGGCCGCGCCTGCTGGTGGCGGCGGGGCTCGGCGGCCTCGGCTGGCTGCTGCTGGAAGCCTTCCTGTTCGAGCCGGGGGGCCTGCGGGCCGCGGCCCAGCCGGCCCTGGGCTGGGGGGCGCTGCTCTACGCGGTGTCCGCGACCATGCTGGCCGCCCATGGGCTGGCCCGGCTGGGCTGGTGCAAGGGCGAGGTCTTCACGGTCGGCGCCATCGGGCTGGTCTGCGGCTCCATCCTGGTGTTCGTCGGCTATCCCATCGCCTGCGTGCTGCTGTCCGCCTTCCAGGACAATGACGGCGGGCTGGCGCTGGGGCTTTTCGCACGCAAGATCACGGATGCGTCGATCTGGGGACTGGGATGCCTGTCCGCCGAAGGCACCAGCTGCGGCGTCGCCTGGAACTCGCTGGCCCAGGCCGTGCTGGTGGGCGTGCTCAGCACCGTGCTGGGCCTCGCCTTCGCGCTGATCTCCGCCCGCACGCGCTTTCCCTTTCCGCGCTTGCTGAAGGTGATCTCCGTGCTGCCGGTGATCACCCCGCCCTTCGTGATCGGCCTCGCGCTGATCCTGCTGTTCGGGCGGGCCGGCATGGTGTCCAACCTGCTGCGCGATTGGTTCGACCTCCCGCGCACGCGCTGGATCTACGGCATGCCCGGGCTGACCATCGCGCAGCTGCTGGCCTTCACGCCAATCTCCTACCTCGTGCTGCTGGGCGTGCTGCAAGGCGTCAGCCCCTCGATGGAGGAAGCCTCGCAGACACTGCGCTCCGGCCGCTGGCGTACCTTCACCCACGTCACTTGGCCGCTGATCCGCCCCGGCCTGGCCAACGCCTTCCTGATCGCCTTTATCGAGAGCCTGGCGGATTTCGGTAATCCGATGATGATCGGCGGCAACTTCCACGTCCTGTCCACCGCCATCTACTTCGCCGTGGTGGGCGCGGCGCACGACCAGGGCCAGGCGGCGGTGCTGTCCATCGTGCTGCTCGCCTTCACCCTGTCGGCCTTCCTGTTGCAGCGCTTCTGGGTGGGGCGGCGCTCCTACGTCACCGTGTCGGGCAAGGGGGATTCCGGCCTGCCCGCGAAGCTGGCGCCCGGGCTACGCCTGGCCTGCTTCGCAGTGGTGCTGCCATGGCTCGTGCTGACGGTGGCCGTCTACGGCATCATCCTGCTGGGCGGCTTCGTGAAGGCGGTGGGCAACGACAACAGCTTCACCCTGCAGCATTTCTGGACCGCCTTCGCGGTGGAGCGCGGGGTGGGGGGCTGGTTCCTGGCGGGTTCCGCCTGGAGTTCCCTGCTGACCACGCTACAGGTGTCGCTGCTGGCCATGCCGCTGACGGCGGCGCTGGGCATCCTCACGGCCTATCTGCTGAGCCGGCAGAACTTCGTCGGGCGCGGTGCCTTCGAGTTCCTGACCATGATGAGCTTCGCCATTCCCGGCACGGTGATCGGCATCTCCTATATCCTGGCCTTCAACCTGCCGCCGATCGAGCTGACGGGCACGGCGCTGATCATGGTGATCGCCTTTATCTTCCGGAACATGCCGGTGGGCATCCGGGCCGGCCTCGCCAACCTCAGCCAGATCGACCGCTCGCTGGACGAGGCTTCGCTGACGCTGGGCGCGCGCTCCGCCGCGACGCTGCGGCGGGTGATCCTGCCGATCCTGCGCCCGGCCATCGCGACCTCCATGGTCTATGCCTTCGTGCGCGCCATCACCTCGGTCAGCGCGGTGATCTTTCTGGTCAGCGGCGAGTACAACCTGGCCACGGTGTACATCGTCGGCCGGGCGGAGTTCGGAGAATACGGCATCGCCATCGTGTATTCAGCGGTGCTGATCGCGATCATGGTCACCGCGCTGGTGGCCATCCAGGCCGCGGTGGGCGAGCGCCGGATCGGCCGGCGCCCGGTTGCCGCGGCCAGCCCCGGCGCGGGGGATGCGCCACGTTCCGCCGCGGTGGGAGCATGAAGATGAACCAGGCACTGCGCGACGGCACCCCGCCGGCCGGGGCCGCCGGGCTGACCCCTGCCCCGGTCCAGCCGGCGGTGGAGTTCGCCGGCATCACCAAGCGCTACGGGCCGGTCAAGGCGGTGGACGATGTCAGCTTCTCCATCGCCCGCGGCACGCTGGTGACGCTGCTCGGCCCCTCCGGCTGCGGCAAGACCAGCATGCTGCGCCTGATCGCCGGGCTGGAGCATCCCAATGCCGGCCGCATCCTGATCGACGGCGAGGAAGTGACGCACCGCTCCGCCGCCGAGCGCGACGTGTCCATGGTGTTCCAGTCCTACGCGCTGTTTCCGCACATGACCGTGCTGGAGAATGTCTGCTACGGCCTGCGCGCGTCCGGCCTGAAGCGCGCCGCGGCCGAGGCGGCGGCGGGGGACAAGCTGGCCACGGTGGGGCTGTCAGGCTTCGAGAAGCGGCTGCCCAGCGAGCTGTCCGGCGGCCAGCAGCAGCGCGTCGCGGTGGCGCGGGCCATCGTGCTGGAACCCAAGGTGCTGCTGTTCGACGAGCCGCTGAGCAACCTCGACGCCAAGCTGCGCCGCCGGGTGCGGGCCGATATTCGCGCGCTGCAGCAGCAGCTCGGCCTCACCGTGGTCTATGTCACGCACGACCAAGAGGAAGCGCTGGCCGTGTCCGACCGCATCGTGGTGATGCGCGGCGGCGTGGTGGTGCAGGACGGCGCGCCGCGCGACCTGTACGAACGGCCCACCAGCCGCTTCATCGCCGACTTCATCGGCAACGCCAACCTCCTGCCGGTGACGCTGCGGCGGCGCGACGAGACCCTGGCGGAGGTGCGGCTCGGCACCGCGGCGCTGACCCTGCCACATCGCGGCCTGCCCGACGGGGCGGCGGAGCTCGCCGTGCGCCCGGGCGGGTTGCGGCTGCGGCTGCGGCCGGCGGCGCCCGGCGAGATCGCCGGCCAGGTGCGGAAGGCGGCCTATCTCGGCGACCACATGGAATACGAGGTGGCGCTGGAGGGCATCGTGCAGGAGGTGCTGGTGGTGGATACCGAGTTGGCCTCCCCCCTGAGCGAGGGCATGGCCGTGGCGGTGACGGTCGACCCGGCGACGGCCGTGGTCGTGCCGGCATGAGCGAGGTCGGGCGGCGCCACGCCTTTGCCATCGAGCTGGCGGTGGAGGCCGGCGCCCTGGCCCGCCGCATGCAGCACGCCCTCGGCCCGCTGGAGGTGAAGAACCCCATCGACTTCTGCACCGAGGCCGACCACGCCGTGGAACGGCTGGTGCGCGAGCGCGTCACGCAAACCTTCGGCGACGCCATGATCGGCGAGGAGGATGGCGGCGAGGCCAGCGACAGCGTTTGGGTCGTGGACCCGATCGACGGCACGGCCGGCTTCATCCACGGCACGCCGCGCTGGTGCGTTTCGCTGGCCTATGTGCGAAACGGCCGGATCGAATCCGGCGTGATCCATGATCCCACCCAGGACCGGCTCTTCGCAGCCCGGCGAGGAGGTGGAGCGACCCTCAACGGCCGTCCCCTCCGGGTCAGCCAGCTCCGCCACGGGGCCGCGCCGGTGGTGGAGGTCGGCTGGTCCGGCCGGCGCGGGCTGGACCAGTATTGCGCCGTGCTGCACGGGCTGACCGAGCGCGGCATGGAGTTCCGCCGCCACGGCTCTGGCGCACTCGCCCTGGCCGAGGTGGCCGCCGGACTGAGCGACGGCTACATCGAGCTGCACATGAACGCCTGGGACGCTCTGGCGGGCCTGCTGCTGGTGGAGGAAGCGGGCGGCCGCATCAACGACTTCCTGGCTGATGACGGGTTGACCCGCGGCAACCTCGTGCTGGCCTGCACGCCGCAGATCGAGGCCGCCCTGGCCAGGATGCTCGAAGGGCTGCCGGCTCCGCGGCCGATGCCCTGATCCGACCTGCCCCCTGACGGAGCGGCAGGCGGACCGCCGCGCGAGCAACTCATCCGGCCATTTCGCCGTTGGGATGCAGGGGGCTGGACTGATCGCTCTCACCTGCGTGCAGCAGTCAGGGAATAATCGTACGGTTTGGTACCGCCCCGGACCTCACGCGCTGTTACGGGCGTGCATCGCCTGCTGCGACCTTTCGGCGTGGGCGGCTGAGAGATCCGTGAGCTCACGCCGAAATTCGCTGGAAGAGCCTGCTGTGCCCCACCCCGCTCCACTCACGGTCGGCAACCGCCTGCTGGCAGCACTGCCGGCGGAAAGCCTCACCCGGCTGCTCCCCCAGCTCACCCCCGTGGAACTCGCATTCCGTCAGGTCCTGCAGCTGCCGGAAACGCCCATCGCCACCGTGTATTTTCTCCAAACGGCCTGGGGTTCCATGATCGCCACGCTGGAGGATGGCGATGGGGCCGAGGTCGGGCTGATCGGCCACGAAGGCGTGGTCGGGTTGCCGGTGATCCTGGGCGACGACCGCGACGACCTCGAAGCCATGATACAGAACCCTGGCACGGCCTTGAGCATGAGCGCCGCGGCCTTGCGGGACGAGATGGCGCGCGATCCGGCGCTGCGGGCGCTGCTGTTGCGCTACGCGCTGGTGCATCACGGGCAGGTGTCCCGCACCGCGGCCTGCAACGGCCGCCACTACACCGAGCAGCGCCTGGCCCGCTGGCTGCTGATGGCGCATGACCGGTCGCAAGGGGATGAGTTTCCGATGACACACGAGCTGCTGGCGCTCATGCTGGGGCTGCGGCGTTCGGGCGTGACCGTCGCGGCAGGCGCGCTGCAGAAGGCAGGGCTGATCCGCTATGAGAGGGGCCGTATCACGATCACCGACCGGTCGGGGCTCGAGAATGCTACCTGCGAATGCTACGGCGTGACCCGGCGAGCCTTGGACCGGCTGCTGGGTCCGGCACATGAGGGCTCAGGCGTGTACCGGCGCTGAGGCCGGGCGGGTCCGGGGCCAGGCGGCCGGCCGTCACGGCCCCACGCGTCGCGTCGGCGATGCGCAGGTGTCCTGGCGAGCTGCTGCATCGGCGAGAAGAGCCCGGTCCAGGCCTGCCAGGATGGCCATCAACTCCTGTTCCGCGATCGCCAGGTCCCGCGCTCGGCACTCCAGGCGGTCGAAGCTTTCCGCCAAGCGCTCGTAGGCGCTGCGCCGCGCCTGCTGCAGATCAGGCGACCGAGCCGTTGCACGCGCCCTGGCAGCAAGCGCCCGATATCGTTCCGCACTGTTCATCTGCTCGCCCGCTCCGACATCGCAGAGTCAGGCCGCAAGCAGCATAGAGTCTGTTCGTTTCCGTACTCCATGGTCGGGATGAAGCGGAGGCGAGCTCATCGGCGAACACGCCCGGAAGGACTGGATGAGTCCGAGCGCGAAGATGCCGCGCCCTGTCATGGCGCTCACGACCGAAACGACGAAGGACCACGCGCGAGCGTGCCACCACACCTTCATGAGGAGCAGTTGCTCCAGACTTTTACGGTCCGATAGCCCGCCGCCGCTCACCCCCTACGCAAGCATCTCGTCGCATTGGCACAGGTCCGCAACAGCCTGCAGCCATCGTCAGGCCTGTTCCCCGTCTGCAACCAGCAAAGGCCGAGCGGCGTAACGTGTGTTATGTCCTCCACGTCCCCACGTCATGATGACGATGCAGCGCTGCTGAGCCTGGGCCAGGCATTGCGCGAGGCAGGCTACCACTTCACCACGATCACGCCCGCCACCCACGCGCGTGTCAACGCACGCCCCGAGAACGCCCAGGCACGCAGCCTGGCCGACGTGTTCGGCTGGAGCCGTCCCTTTCAACCGGAGCTGTTGCCGTCTTCGCTGCTCCAGCTCATGGAACGAAGCGGGGTCCTGATCCGGGGAGATCAGTTCTGCCGATGCGCCGTTCGCGCCTCCACCCTGGACGGGGAACTCTTCTTTCATTCCGCTTTCCCGACCACTGCATTGGATTCGGTGTTCTTCGGACCCGACACCTACCGGTTCGCGGCTGCCATCGCTCATGCCCTGCGGGGGCGTGACCGGCTAGTTCAGCGCGCGGTGGATATCGGCTGCGGCGCTGGGCCAGGGGGTATCGTGGCGGCGAAGATCCTGCCGCAGGCAGAGGTGTTCATGGTGGACATCAACGAAGCGGCTTTGCGCCTCGCCCGCATCAACGCCCGTTTGGCTGGTCTTGCCGGGGTCACAGCCCGGCACAGCAACCTGCTCACCTCCCTGGAGGGGGAGTTCGATCTGGTGATGGCCAACCCGCCCTACCTCGTGGATCCCTCCGAGCGAGCCTACCGGCACGGTGGCGGCCCCTTGGGAGCGGGATTGTCGCTGGCCATCCTGGACACCGCTCTGGAGCGGCTTTCTCCTGGCGGCACCCTGGTGCTCTACACCGGTGCCGCAGTCGTGAATGGTGACGACCCCTTCCGGGCCGCCGCGGCGGCGCGACTTGCCCGGGGTAGGGTACGCTGGACTTATCGCGAGGTTGATCCGGACGTTTTCGGCGAGGAACTCGAAGCCGAAGCGTACCGGCATGCCGACCGGATTGCTGCAGTGGTGCTCACGGTCGAACAGGACGGGTAGGAACACCATGCCGGATGGCACTTTCACCAGCGTCGCCGCCGCTGGACACGACGCCGCCCTGCAGCGCAGCCTCGCCGCCTTCAATCAGGAGCGGTTCGACCCGGCCTTGCCGACGACGGACTGGGCCGCCGGCATCGACCGCCTGGCGCAGCGGCTGCACCAGGAGGCCGAGTTCCTGGAAGAGCGTCGCGCCGCCGTGTCGGCGCGCGCGGCCGAGGCGCCCACCGACGCGGACGGCTTCGTGCGCTGGTTCGAGCAGCTGGAGCAGGACGGGCCAGGCCAGCACGACCCGTTGTTTCCCTGGCTCGCGGAACACGCGACCATGGAGCAGATGCGCTGGTTCCTGACCCAGGAAGTCGCCGGCGAGGCCGGGTTCGAGGACCTTTCGGCCCTCACCCAGGTCAAGCTGCCGGTCCGGCCGAAGCTTGAGATCGCGCGGAACTACTGGGACGAGATGGGCCGCGGCAACCCCAAGGGCATGCACGGCCCATTGCTGGAAACCCTGGCGCAGCGCCTCGGGCTGGAACCGCGGGTGGACACCACGGTGTGGGAAGCCCTGGCGCTGGCCAACGTCATGGCCGGGCTCGCGGCGAACCGCCGGTATGCGTATCATTCCGTGGGTGCGCTGGGTGTGATCGAGCAGACGGCCCCGGCCCGCGCCGCCCTGGTCGGGAAGGGGTTGAAGCGGCTGGGCGTGCCGGCCGGCGACCGCCACTACTTCGACCTGCACGCCATTCTCGACGTGAAGCACTCGGCCAGCTGGAACAGCGAAGCCATCCACCCGCTGGTGGCGTCCAACCCGGCCTTTGCCTCGGCGATTGCGGAAGGGGCGCTGATGCGGCTGGAGTGCGGCGCGGCCTGCTTCCGGCGCTATCGGCGCGAACTGGGCGTCTAGGGAGTGCCACGCAGCCGCTCTTCGCGGCGCCGGAACGCTTCTTGACCGCCCCTTGAAGCCTTTCGGGCATCCTGCTCCCGGCTCGGCCCTCGGCATCGAAACGGGGTGCCTGGGGGATGGCGCGTATGGGAGAGGTGGGGACGGGGCACCCGGCCAGCGAACTGCCCAAGGAGCCATCCTCCGTGGTCCTCCGCTGACTGGGCGCGCTGGGTACGGCGGGTCATCCGGGCCGGTCGGTTCGGAAAGGCGCCGGGGCCGGACCCTGTGGCTGGCCAGCCAGGCACGGGTGTGCACACTGGCTGGCGGGATGGAAACGCATACGGAATCGCGTGTACCGCCGGGGCGCACGCGAGGCTTGCTTCGGTCAAAGGACTTCCGGCGTCTCTGGGCACTGGGCGGCATCACCAACGCGATGCGCTGGTTGGAGATGCTGGCGGCGGCACTCTTCACCTTCGAGGCAACGGGTTCCGGCATCGCGGTGGCCTTCGTATCGGCGGCCCGCAGCCTGCCGCTGCTCTGCCTCGGCGCTGTCGCCGGCGTGGTCTGCGAGGCGATCAACCGCAAATACATCCTTCTCGGCGGCCTGTTGCTGAGCGGCGCGGCGGCCTTCTGCATCTGCCTGCTCGACCTGCTGGACGTGGTGCAGCCCTGGCACGTCGCCGTTGCCGCCTTTGTCAGCGGCAGCGTCTGGGCCACCGAGTTCGCCTCGCGCCGGAGAATGGTCGGCGAGTGCGCCGGCACGGGCTTCGTGTCCCAGGCGGTGGCCCTGGACAGCCTGACCAGCGCCTTTTCCCGCATGGTCGGGCCGCTGCTCGGAAGCATGCTGTTCGCCTGGACCGGGTTGCTGGGCGCTTTCGCGATCTCGGCAGGATGCTACCTGGCCGGCGCCTTCCTGGTGCCCGGCATCAATCATGTCCAGGAAGCGCGCCGCCTGGTGCTGGCCCGCATCCCGCGTGACCTGACCGAGAGCCTGGCCTTCGCGCTGAAGCAGCCCGCGGTGCTGACGGTGCTGGGGGTCACCGCGACGATGAACCTTTTCGCTTTTTCCTACGTCGCGCTGGCCGCGCCGCTCGGCCGCACGGTGTTCGGCGTGTCCGACGCGCTGGTCGGGCTGCTCGCCGCGGGGGAGCCGCTGGGGGGGCTGATCGGCGGGCTGCTGCTCACGCGGAAAACGCCGTCGTCGAACCTGCGCGCCCTCATGATCGCCGGCTCGGCCCTGTTTCTCGCGGCCCTCGTGGCCATGCCGCTGATGCCCAGCTACGGGCTGGCTTGCGGCACCCTGGTAGGGGGCGGGCTGGGGTTGGCGCTGTTCGGCAACATGCAGACCACGCTGGTGCTGACGGGCGTTCCCGCCCACCTCCGGTCCCGGCAGATGGGACTGGTGACGATGTGCATCGGCCTCGGCCCCGTCGGGCAGATGCTGATCGGGATACTGTCCGAGTTCTTCGGGCCACTGCTCGCCACGGTCATCACCGCCTCGGCGGGGCTCGCCGCGCTGGGGGGCATCGCGATCCTCTGCATGCGGGCTGCGCCGCGTTCTGGTCCGCCGCAGCCTCCCTAGACAACAGGACGGGGTATGCGGCTGCTCCACGGATCGCTCACCGGACCGGCTCCGGCAGCGCCGCGGCCCCGGGCAAGGGGCCGCGGCGCGAGGCATCCGCTACCGATCTCACCGCCGTCGCGCTTGACGATCGCGATCGCGCTGGGACGCAGCGCCTGTTCTCCGCGAAGTCCGACCATTGGATGATTTTTCGAAACTGGGGCCGCCGTCCTCACCGGGATGCTGGATCGCCAGGAACAGCATGCGGTTGTCCGGCATGATGCAGGGACCGCACACCCCGGCACCCGGAGGCACCCGGTAGAACAGCCGCGTCGGCGCCCGCCCCGTGCCGGAGGTGTCGGCCGTATAAAGGTCCTCCGCCACCTTGGCCGCGGCAGGTGCGCCATCGGTGGCCCCGGAAACCGCAACGACGTGACAGGCCGTGACGGGCGGCCATGCGGATGCCCGCGGTGGCTGGGGCCGGCATCAGGTTTCTCCCCTCCTGCGTGCACCCGCAAGGGTTGATGAACGCGAACCGGGGTGAGTACGTTCCAGCAAGGATCAGCCGTTCAGCCACAGCTCCGGGACCCAACTCCGCATGGCCACCACCGCGCGCTACACCGTCACCAACAACTGGAACAGCGGCTTCACGGCGGACATCAACCTCCTGGCCGATGCATCCGGGCTGAACGAATGGCGGCTGGAGTTCGACGCGGGCTTCGCCATCAGCAATATCTGGGGCGCCGAGATCGTGAGCCATGTCGGCACGCACTACGTGCTGCGGAGCTTGTCGTGGAACAGCAAGGTGGCCCCGGGCGGCACCGTGTCGATCGGCTTCCAGGCCACGCCGGGCGCGGGCGGAACCGCCGCCAGCGGCTTCGCCGTCAATGGCGTGTCCGGCGGCAACCCGCCGGTCGAGGCGCTGCCGGCCTTCAGCGTCGCGGATGCGGCCATCGTCGAGGGCCAGTCCGGCGTGAAGGAGCTGGTCTTCACCGTTCGCCTGGACAAGGCGGCGGCCGGGCCGGTCAGCGTGGCCTTCGCGACGGCGGACGGCACGGCCAGGGCGGGCAGTGACTACACGGCGCAAGCTGGGACGCTGCAATTCGCCGCGGGGGAAACCTCGAAGGTGGTCCGCGTGGCCGTATTGGGCGACACGCTGGTCGAGGGCGACGAAACGCTGCAGCTCCAGCTTTCCGCCCCCAAGGGCGCGAGGATCGGTGACGGCGTCGCCCTGGGCACCCTCCGCAACGACGACGTCGCCCCCACCCTTCCCGCCCTGCGCATCGGCGATGTTTCCGTGGCCGAGGGCAATGCGGGGGACAGCTTCGCCAACGTCGCGGTTTCCTTGTCCCAGGCTTCCGCCACGCCCGTTACGGTGAACTTCGCCACCGCCAACGGCACGGCCTCGGCGGGTTCGGACTACGTCGCGCAATCCGGCGTGCTGACCTTCGCGGCCAACGAGACCAGCAAGACCATCCGCGTCGCGATCCACGGCGACACGGCCGTCGAGGCGAATGAGAGCTTCACGGTCAAGCTGTCCTCCGCCAAGGGCGCCACGATCGCGGACGACACGGGCGTGGTCACGGTGCGCAACGACGACGCGGCGCCGCTGCCCAGCCTACGGGTCAACGACGTCACCGTGACCGAGGGCGATCCGGCCACCGGCGGAGGGGCGGCCCCGGGCTATTTCAGAACCGCCGGCAACCAGATCGTGGACGCGGCGGGCCACTCGGTGAAGATCGCGGGCGTGAACTGGTTCGGCCTGGAAAGCACCAACCTGGCGCCGCACGGCCTGTGGACGCGGGGCTACCAGTCCATGATGGACCAGATGGTGGATCTCGGCTTCAACACCATCCGCCTGCCCTTTTCCTCGGACCTGCTGCGGGGCGGCGCGATGCCCAACGGCATCGACTTCGCGCAGAACCCGGATCTGCAGGGCCTCACGGGCCTGCAGATCATGGACAAGATCGTGGCCTATGCCGGCGAGATCGGGCTGCGCATCATCCTCGACCACCACCGCTCCAGTGCCGGCGCGGGGGCTTCCGACAACGGCCTGTGGTACGACGCCCAGCACCCCGAGGCGCAGTGGATCGCGGATTGGAAGATGCTGGCGCAGCGCTATGCCGGCGACCCCACGGTGATCGGCGCCGACCTGCACAACGAGCCGTACAACGGCACCTGGGGCGGCGGTGGCGCCAATGACTGGGCGGCGGCGGCCGAGCGGGCGGGCAACGCCATCGGGGCAGTCAACGATGACTGGCTGATCTTCGTGGAGGGGATCGGCACCTACAAGGGTGAAAGCTACTGGTGGGGCGGCAACCTGATGGGGGTGCGCGACCGACCGATCGACCTGGCCGTGGACAACAAGCTGGTCTATTCGCCCCATGATTACCCGAACTCGGTCTACGGCCAGCCGTGGTTCCAGGGCAGCGACTTCGCCAGCAAGCTGCCGGACGAGTTCGAGCAGATGTGGGGCTTCATCTACGAGCAGAACATCGCGCCGGTCTATCTGGGCGAGTTCGGCTCCAAGCTGACCGACCCCAAGGACGTGGCCTGGCTGGACAAGATCACGGCCTACCTTTCGGGCGACCTCGACGGCAACGGCACGCGCGACATCGCCGCCAGCAAGGAAGGCATGAGCTGGACCTGGTGGTCCTGGAACCCGAATTCGGGGGACACGGGCGGCATCCTCACGGATGACTGGCGGGGCGTGAACACGGCCAAGGTCGAGGAACTGCGGCCGATCATGTTCGACCTGGAGGATGCGGAGGGCGGTGCGGCCGCCGCCAAGCTGGCGCTGTTCACCGTGTCCCTGTCCGAGGCGGCCACGGGCAACGTCGCCGTGGATTTCCGCACGGCCCCGGACAGCGCCGGCGCGCAGGACTTCACGGCGACCTCGGGCACGCTGGTCTTCGCGCCGGGCGAGCGCAGCAAGACCGTGGCCGTGTCGGTCACGGGCGACCAGGCCGCGGAAGCGACCGAACGCTTCTCGCTGGTGCTGAGCAACCCGCGCGGTGCCACCCTGGCCGACGGAACCGGCGTGGCCACCATCCTGGACGACGACGGAACTGCCCCTCCGAACACTGCCACTACTCCGACGACGCCGACCACTCCGACGACGCCCACCACCCAACCGCAGGAAGCCGCGGGGTTGGAAGGCCAGTTTGTGGTGAACAGCAGCTGGAACACTGCCTTCAATGCGTCCGTGACCATCCATAATCACGGTCCGCAGGCGGTCAGCGGTTGGCAGGTGGAGATCGAGATGCCCAACGAGATCACGCAGATCTGGAACGCGGAGATCGTCGGGCGGACTTCGGATGGCTACCTGATCCGCAACGCAGCCTGGAACGGCAGCTTGTCCGACGAAGGCGAGGCCAGCTTCGGCTTCCTCGCCAATGGTGCGGTGAACCCGAGCCAAGTGGATCTGGTGTTCTAGTGGTCTGAGTTAGAAGTTCTCTGTCACATTGGATGGGGTGTAGGGTGGGGCGTCTCTGGTGGGAGGCGTCCATGACCCGTGGCCCGAGAGCGGCAGCGCTGGTGCTGACGGAGGAGGAG
>NZ_JBLLEB010000028.1:0-57541 GCF_047690175.1 Roseomonas sp. BN140053
TTGCCTGGCACGGCCGACCACGGAGGGGCGGCCGCACGGTACTGTGTTGTGGAACAGTGCGTATCGCATCGCGGTTCAGCCGCGCAAGCCGGATTCGTCGCTGCACCTGCTCACTGCGCGGGGTGGCCGCTGTGCTGGTCTGGGATGATGGGAAGGGTCGGGGGAGTGAACTCCCCCGAGCCCCCTCCTTCTTTCGGGAGTTTGGGGATGCCCTGAAAGGCACCCCCAAACTCCCGAAAATAGAAGGGGGTCCGAGGGGATGCTTCCCCCGGCTTCCTGTTGCCGGTCTCACTCCCCCCGGTCGGAGAAGCGCTCCTGCAGCGCCTGCTTGGTGGCCAGCAGCCGCGTCGCGATGGCCGCTTCCTCGCCCAGGAAACGCTGCGTCGGCACCGGCACGGAGATCGCGACAGGGTTGCCCAGCACGTCGCGCAGCGCCACGCCGGCCGCGGAAATGCCGACCATGTGCTCTTCCCGGTCGAAGGCCACGCCCTCGCGCCGGATCACCGCGACTTCTGCCAGCAGGTCCTCGATCCGCGTCAGCGTGCGTGGCGTGCGCGCGGGATAGCTGCGGCCGATCAGCGCCTCGATCTCCGCGTCCTCCAGCAGCGCCAAGTGCGCCTTGCCATTGGCCGTGCAGTAGAGCGGAAACGTCTCCCCCACCGCTGACACCGTGCGCAACCGCTGCGGGCCCACTACCTGGTCGATGAATGTCAGATGATCGCGGCGGATCGCGGCGAAATCCACCGTTTCGCGCAGCGCCGCCGAGAGTTCCGCGATAAACGGTCGTACCAGCGCCGCCACGTCGGTTTCCACCGAGGCCGCCAGCCGCAACAGCGCCGGTCCCAGCCGCACCCGCCCGGTGGGGGAGGCCGCCATCACGAGTTGCTCGCTGCCCAGTGCCGCCACGATCCGCTGCACCGTGGAGCGCGCGAGGTCCAGCCGCCCCGCCAGTTGCCCCAGGCTCAGCCCTTCCGGTTCCTGTTCCAGCGCCCGCAGGATCGCCGCGGCCCGCGCGATCACCTGAACCTGGTTCTTCTCCGTCCGCAACGCGCAAAACCCCCATAGCCCGACAGCGCGCCCACCCCGTACCGGATCGGCCCGCCCGCCCCCTGAACATGCGTCGTCCCATGCCCGGCAGCAACGCACCCGCCCACGATGCGATACACCGCCCCCGGTCCGATCGGCGTCCCGCGCTCGGTGCGGCTCCGTGTTGAGGCCACGTGGGGCAGGTGCGCCTGGGTGTTCGGGCCTGGGCCAGAGGGGCGCCGCCCCTCTGGACACCCCGCGAGGAGCCCGGGGCACCTCGACCTCATGAGTGCCTCCGGCGGGGGCGGGCCAGGACAACGCTGTCCCCGAGACTACCGTCGGACATCCCGCCCCCGCCGGAGGCACTCAACGCGGGGTCCGGGGAGTTCGTAACTCCCCGACGGGGTCCAGGGGCAGCGCCCCTGGCCTACGCCCGAACACTCAGGCGCAACCTGCCCCACGCGCGCCCAACACCCCGCCACGCCCGGCGTGTGGGCACCGTTCGGATCAGGTCGGGGTGCCGGGGCGGGCGGTGCTGCCGTGCCAGCGTTTCACCAGGCCCAGTTCCAGGTCGAACAGGTCCAGGGCGCGGCCGACGGTCTGGTCCACAATGTCGTCGATGGTCTGCGGGCGATGATAGAAGGCCGGCACGGGCGGCATGATGATGGCGCCGCTGCGCGTGGCCAGATCCATCAGCGCGATGTGCCCGGCATGCAGCGGCGTTTCGCGCAGCAGCAGCACCACGCGGCGGCGTTCCTTCAGGCACACGTCGGCGGCACGCGCGATCAGCTCGTCGCCGTGGCAGTGCGCGATGCTGCTCAGCGTCTTCACCGAACAGGGCGCCACCAGCATCCCCATCGTCTTGAACGACCCCGAGGAGATGGCGGCGCCGATGTCGCGCACGGGGTATTCGCAGTCCGCCAGGGCGCGCACCTCCGCCAGGGAATAGGGCGTTTCTTCCGCGATGGTGCGGGCAGCCGAGCGCGACAGCACCAGATGCGTCTCGATCCCCCCGGCCGCGCGCAGCCGCTCCAGCGCGCGGATGCCGTAGATGGCACCGGACGCCCCGGTAAGGGCGACGATCAGGCGCCGCTTCGGCGCTTCGGGCGTCATGCCCCCGCCCCCAGGGCCGCGGCGAGTGCTGCGATGTCCTCCCGCGTCGCAGCGCGCGCGTCGGTGCCGCTTCGCGCCATTCCTTCCGGCAGGCCGGCCACCGCCCGCATGTTCTCCGCCGCCAGCGCCGGCCCGGCGGGCGCCGGTTCCACCGGGATCGTCGCGGCGAGCCGTTGCAGCGTGTCCTGTTCCACCCGTTCCGCTTCCAGCTCGACCGCCTTGAGATGTTCCCGCATCACGCCCGTCGCGGCATCGGGGGCCGGCGGCGGCCCGTCCTTCAAACGCCGGCGCAGGGCGCGCAACGGCGCCACCACCTCGGCCTGCCAAGCGGCCACCGCCCCGGCCGCGGCCTGCACCCCCGCGACGCCGAGCCGCAGGCCGCGCTCATGCCCCATCCAGGCGGCAAACAACAACAGGTTCACGTCCAGCCCGTCACGGTCCTGCAAGGCCAGGCAGGCGGCCGCGACGCCGGGCCGGCCGTAGACACCCAGGGAAAAGCGCCAGAAGGCATCGGCGGCCAGCGCTTCCACAGCAGCTCCGCCGGGTGGGCCGGACATCGGCCGGACAGGGCTCATCCGCCGCAGGGTCCGAGCGAACCGTTCATGTGATCATTTGACGATGGCGAATATTGTTCGTCAACATGCGAGGCTCTACAGCAGCCCGCGGCCCCGCTTCCCCTGCGTCGTGCCCGTTTAATCCAGCGGCCGACTTGGGGGGAGAAAGCGGGCGGAAACGGGGGCGCCGCACGTCGGCCGCCCTGGCAAACCAGACACGAAGGACGAAGAACCCGGTGCCCACCCCCTCCTTCCCGTCGCGCCGCGCCATCCTGGCGCTGGGGGCCGCCGGCGCCCTGCTGCCCGGCACCGGCCGCGCGCAGCCCAGCGTGGCCGCGGGCCCCGTGACCATCGTGGTGCCCTATGGCGCCGGCACCGGCCCGGACACGCTGGCGCGGCTGGTGGCCAGCGTGCTGCAGGCGCGGCTGGGCCAGTCGGTGGTGGTGGACAACCGCCCCGGCGCCTCGGGCAACATCGCTTCGCAGGCCGTGGCGCGCTCGGCCCCGGACGGGCGGACGCTGCTGATGCAGACCACGCCCTTCGTGATCAACCCGGCCCTGTTCAAGCAGGTGCCCTACGACCCCGTGAACAGCTTCACCGCCATCGCCGAGGTCGCCAAGGGCGTGCTGCTGCTGGCCGTGCGCAGCGACCTGGGCGTATCCACGCTGGCCGAGTTCATCGCCAAGGCCAAGGCGAAGCCCGGCGGCATCGACTACGCCTCCCCCGGCATTGGCACGCCGCAGCACCTGTCCATGGCGCTGCTGGACCACGCCGCCGGGCTGCAGCTGAACCACGTCCCCTACCGCACCTCGCCCCCGGCCATCCAGGACCTGCTGGGCGGCCGCATCCCGGCCATGGCGCTGCCGGTGCACACGGCGGTGCCGCTGGCGCGCGACGGGCAGATCCGCATGCTGGCATTGTTTTCCGACAACCGCGCCGAGATCGCCCCCGACGTCCCCACCATGGCCGAGGCCGGCCAGCCCGGCCTGAGCAGCGACAACTGGTACGGCCTCATGGGCCCCGCCGGCATGCCGCGTGAGCTGGTCACGCCGATCAACGCCGCGATCAACGCTTGGCTGGCCGAACCCCGCACGCGCGAAGCGCTGATGGGCCAGGGCCTCCTCCCCGCCCCCAACACACCGGACGCCTTCGCCGCCCTGATCGCGAGCGACCTGCAACGCTGGGCCACGGTGATCCGCGAAGCCGGCATCACCGCGGAATAACCCCGGGCCGCGACGCCACCCCAGCCCACACCGGCCGGCGCCGCGGTCCGGCCCGGAGGGCAGGCGCCGTGCCGGGTGGCGCGTGGCGTTCCGGGCTGCTCCGGATGCTCAGGCCGTGGCCAAGGGGGCGCTGCCCCCTTGGAGCCCCCGCGAGGAGCTTAGGCTCCTCGACCTCATGAGTGCCTCCGGCGGGGGCGGGATGGCTGACGTTGGCCGCCCGGAGAACGCTGTCCCCGCCCGCCCCCGCAGGAGGCACTCAACCGCGGGACACCGGGGAGGCCGGGCCTCCGCGGCTCGAGACAAAGGCTTCGCCTTTGCCCTGGGGTCCAGGAAACGGCGCCCCTGGCCAGCGCCAGACCATTCAGGCGCAACCCGATCTACCCGGAACACCGCACAGCACCGGCCAGGGATCAGCGCCGCCCGGCTCACACCGCGGCGGCGTCGAAGCCGTCGGGCACCCGGCCCGTGGGCAAGGCGGAGGCGGCCGCGCCGCGTGCCAGGAAGCGGCCGGAACCCGGCGGTGCCAGCACCTGCCCATCGCGCGCCGCCACCTCGCCGCGGCGGATCGTGACCGCCGGCCAGCCCTTCACCGCGAAGCCTTCCCAGGGCGTGTAGTCGATGGCGTGATGGAGATCCGCGTTGCGGATGGTGCGCTCCGCATCCGGGTCCCACAGCACCAGGTCGGCATCCGCGCCGGGCATCAGGCTGCCCTTCACCCCGCCCAGGCCGAACAGCCGCGCCGCATTGGCCGAGCTGAGGCGCACAAAGGTCGGCAAGTCGATGCGCCCTTTGCTCACCCCTTCGGAAAACAGCACGGGCAGCCGCGTCTCGATGCCCGGCACGCCGTTGGGAATGGCATTGAAGGCCGGCCTACCGTCCGGCCGCGACACCGCCGCCCCCGTGCCATAGGCACTGCTGCCCGCCGCCTGCTTCGCCGTGCCGAAGGAAAAGCCGCAATGGTCGGAGGATACCACGTCCAGCGTGCCGTCCTGGATGCGCCGCCACACCCGTTCGCGCTCCGCAGGCTCGCGCAGCGCCGGCGAGCACACGGCCTTGGCGCCGGCGAAATCGGGGCGGTCGAGGTCCTCGGTGGAGAGCGTCAGGTATTGCGGGCAGGTTTCCCCCCACACCTTCAGCCCGCGCGCGCGGCCCCGCGCGATCTCGACCGCCGCATCCTCGCAGGACACGTGGAAAACCTGGATCGGCTGGTCCACCAGCTCGGCCAGCGCGATGGCGCGGTGCGTCGCCTCGCGCTCCACCACCGGCGGTCGGGACCAGGCGTGCTGCAGCGGGTCGGTGCGCCCGGCCTTGAGCAGGGCCGCGATGCGCCAACCGATGGCGTCGAAGTTCTCGCAATGCACGGTGACCATGCAGCCCAGCCGACGCGCGGTGGCCAGCACCAGAAGGAACTCCGCATCCGTCAGCCGCAGCGGGTCGTAGGTCAGGAACACCTTCAGCGAGCGGATGCCGCGCGCCACCAGTGCCGGCACCTCGCGCTCCAGCACCTCCGGCGTCGGGTCGGTGATGATCTGGTGAAAGGAATAATCCGCCCGCGACCGTTGTGCCCGCGCCTCGTAGCCCGGCGCGCTCCTGGCCAGGGAATGGCCCTTCCACTGCGGCAGGAAGCAGAGAAACGCGGTCGTCCCGCCGGCCAGTGCCGCCGCCGAGCCCGTGTCGAAGCTTTCCTCCTGCACCGCGCCGTCCTGGCCCATCTCCTCCAGATGGCAATGCGGGTCCAGCCCGCCGGGGGTGACGATCATCCCCTTGGCCGAAAGCTCCTCCTGCCCGCGGCCCAGCCCGCGCCCCACCGCCGCGATCACCCCGCCGCGGATGCCGAGATCGGCCTCGAACACCTCCGCCGCCGTGGCCAGCGTCCCGCCCCGCACCACGAGGTCGAACTCCGCCTCACCCATTCCCGCTGCTCCCCACCGGCCCGCCCCACAGGCTGTCCCGCCGTCCGCACCGGCACGCAGGGTTGCACGTCCTGTGCCAAGCCGTGGCGAGGCGGCACTACCCCCCCTGGTGTCCTCGCCGGGGGTTACGAACTTCCCAGGCTCCGCGTTGAGCGCTCCGCGAAGCGGGGCTTTGCGGAACCGTTACATCCTCGTGGTGTGACCTGTCACAACGCCTCGCCTCGCGGAGCGCTCATGGGGTCGAGGGGCGAAATGCCCCTCGCGGGGGATCCAAGGGGGCAGAGCCTCCTTGGCCGCGGCCTGGCCAGAAAGCGCAACCCTCAGTGCGGCACGGGCGGCTGGGGTGCATCCGTCAGGCGGTCGAGCTCGGCGAGGTCCTCGGGCGACAGGGTCCAGCCGGTGGCGGCGATGTTGGCGGCCAGCTGTTCGGGGCGGCTGGCGCCGGCGATGACGCTGCCCACCACGGGGCGCGACAGCAGCCAGGAAAAGGCCAGCTCCAGCATGGAACGGCCGCGCGCCTCGCAGAAGGCATGCAGGGCTTCCACCATCTCCAGGTTGCGCCCGGTCAGGAACAGGTCGGAAAGCGGCTTGGTGGTGGCCAGCCGGGCGCCATCCGGCACGCTGCCACCGCGGCGGTACTTGCCGGTCAGCAACCCGCTCGCCAGCGGGAAATAGGGCAGCAGGCCCAGCCCGTGCGCGGCCATGGCGTCCAGCAGCCCGGTTTCGGGCGCGCGGTGCAGCAGGCTGTACTCGTCCTGGCAGGAGATGAAGCGGTTCAAACCGTTGCTGCGGGATATCCACAGCGCGTCCACCACGCGCCAGGCCTCGAAATTGGAACAGCCGATGTAGCGGACCTTGCCCTGGCGGATCAGGTCGTCCAGCGCGCGCAGGGTTTCCTCCACCGGCGTCAGCGGGTCGAAGCGGTGCACCTGGTACAGGTCGATCCAGTCGGTGCCGAGGCGCCGCAGGCTGCCCTCGACCGCCGCCATGATCGTGCGGCGCGACGCCCCGCCCGGCTCACCGCCCGGCCCCATGGGGATGCCGAACTTGGTGGCCACCACCACCTCCTTGCGCCGCGGGCCCAGGATGCGGCCGAGGATTTCCTCCGACCGGCCGCGATCGGTCACCGGATAGCCGTTGGCGGTGTCGAACAGCGTCACGCCGCCGTCGAGCGCCGCATGCACCACCGCGCGCGACTCCTCGGCATCGCTGCGACCGCCGAAGTTGTTGCAGCCCAGACCGACTGCGGATACCCGCAGGCCGGAATAGCCGAGATTGCGCTGCTCCACAGCCCTGTCCTTTCCCTCGTCCTCAGTCCAGCACCACGCCGGAAGCCTGCACGACCTCGCGCCAGCGCAGGGTATCGCGGCGCAGGAACGCGGCGAATTCCTCCGCCGTGTTGGCTACCACCTGCACGCCCTGGCCGGACAGGCGCTCGCTCACCTCCGGCGCGCGCAGCGCCGCCACGATGGCCTCGTGCAGCTGCGCGGCCACGGCCGGCGGCGTCCCCGCGGGCACCATGAAGCCCTGCCAGCCCACGCCCTCGAAGCCCGGCAGCCCGGATTCCGCCACCGTGGGCACCTCGGGCAGGCTGGGCAGCCGCGTGCGCGAGGAGATGGCCAGCGCCCGCACGCTGCCATTCTCCAGATTGGGCAGCGCACCCGGCGGGTCGCTGGCCAGCGCGTCCACCTGCCGGCCCAGCAGGGCGGCCATGGCCGGGGCGGCGCCGTTGAAGGGGATATGCGTCATGCCGATGCCGGCCTGGCGCAGCAGCATCACCATCACGAGATGCGGCAGGCTGCCATTGCCGGCGGACGCGTAGTTCAGCGCCTCCGGCCGTGCCCTGGCCAGGGCGATCATCTCCGCCAGCGTGCGCGCGGGCACCCCGGCATGCACCAGGATCAGGTTGGGCACGGTGTAGGCCAGGGTCAGCGGCGCGAAGGCGGTGGCGGTGTCGTAGGGCAGCTGCCGGTACAGGCTGGGGTTCACCGCGATGTTGGTGTTGGCCAGCAGCACGGTGTGGCCGTCCGGCGCCGCCGCCGCGACGGTGCGGGCCCCCAGGATGCCGCCCGCGCCGGGCCGGTTCTCGATCACCACCGGTTGGCCCCAGCGCAGCCGCAGCTTTTCCGCCACCAGACGCGCCAGCACGTCCGTCAGCCCGCCGGGGGCATAGGGCACCACCACGGTGATGGGACGCGCGGGAAAGGCCGGCTGCTGCGCCAGCACCGGCCGCGCCAGCGCCGCGGGCAGGGCACCCAACAGCGCCGGCAACAACCGCCGCGGCAGCTCCGCGCCGCTCATGCCCGGCCCCCGCCCGTCCGGACGCCGGGCAGGTCCCGGCCACCGTTCCCGCTTCGCATTCCCGTCCCTCCCGCGGCGCGTGGTCCGCGCCTTGCGGCGCACGATGTCGCATTCCCCCCCGCGGCGAAACCCTGCCGGACGCTGCGGTGTTGCGAGGGGGCGAACCGGGCGCGGCGCCGGTTCGCCCGGGCGCCACTGCTCACGACATTGCGCGACATGAACGGTTCGGAAGCGTACGGCTGGCCCCTCCCCCCTCGCCTAAGCCCGGAGTCGCCCGCCTTGCAGCCGGCGCGCCGCCCGGGACAACCGGTTCTTTCCGTCCACCGTTGCTTTCCGGAGACGCGCATGCCCCTGCCCGATCCTGCCGCCGGCCAGCCGCTGCTGCTCTGCCTGTCGCACCTGCGCTGGGACCTCGTGCTGCAGCGGCCGCAGCACCTGCTGATGCGGGCGGCGCGGCACTGGCGCGTGCTGTACCTGGAGGAAGCCCGCTTCGAGGCGCCGGCGCCCGGGCTGCCGCGCCTGGACCGCGAGGAGGTGTTTCCCGGCATCGAGGTGGCGGTGCCGGTCCTGCCCTACTGGGACGGCGTGCCCGGCAGCGTCGAGCGGCAGCAGCGCCCGCTGCTGGACGCCCTGTTCGCGGAGATCGGCCAGCCCGACATCGCCTGGTACTACACGCCCCTGGCACTGAGCTTCGCCGGGCACCTGCAGCCCCGCCTGACCGTCTACGACTGCATGGACGAGCTCTCGGCCTTCAAGGACGCCTCGCCGCAGCTGCTGCTGGGAGAGCGCCGCCTGCTGCGCCGCGCCGACCTGGTGTTCACCGGCGGCCGCTCGCTGTTCGAGGCCAAGCAGGGCCTGCACCCCGACATCCACTGCTTCCCCTCCTCCATCGACGCGGCGCATTTCGCCGCGGCCCGCAGGCCCGGCTCGCCCGGCGCGGCGCAGCCGCGCGGGGCGGCGCCGCTGCCCGAGCCGCCGGAGCTGGCGGCTCTGCCGCACCCGCGCATCGGCTGGTTCGGCGTGGTGGACGAGCGCATGGACCTCGCGTTGCTGGATGCCTGCGCCGCGCTGCGCCCGGACTGGAGCTTCGTCATGGTCGGCCCGGTGGTGAAGCTGGCGGAGGAGGAGCTGCCCCGCCGCCCCAACATCCACTGGCTCGGCGGTCGCCGCTACGCGGAGCTGCCGGCGCAGCTGGCGCACTGGGATGCCGGATTCATGCCTTTCGCGCTGAACGAGGCCACCCGGTTCATCAGCCCCACCAAGACCCCCGAATACCTCGCCGCCGGCGTGCCGGTGGTGTCCACTGCCATCACCGACGTGGCGCGCCCCTGGGGCGAGGAAGGGCTGGTGGAGATCATCCGCGACCCCGGGGCCGCCGTGGCGGCGCTGGAACACGTCATGGCGCGGCCGCGCGCCCCCTGGCTGGCCCGGGTGGACGCCCACCTCGCCCGCATCTCCTGGGACCGGACCTGGGCCGCCATGATGACCCTGATCGAGGGGAGCAAAGCTGGCGCAAGCGTGACGGGGGCCAGTCTTGCCTGAGGCAACCCGGGAAGCACAGACACCTTACCGTCGCGGCATCCTCGGCGGCGCCGGCGCGTGGAACGGCGGAGAGCAATGCATGAGCGGTCTGGAAATGTGGGGCGGCGTCGAGTGCACGGTTGTGCGGATCGGCGAGGACCAGCGCGACCAGTTGCACGAAACCGGACACCATGACCGCCCCGGTGACCTGGACCTGATCGCCTCGCTCGGCATCCGGACCCTGCGCTATCCCGTGCTGTGGGAACGCGTGGCGCCGCGGTCCCTGAAGGAATGCGACTGGTCCTGGTCCGACGACCGGCTGGCACGGCTGCGGCAGCTCGGCATCGCGCCGATCGTCGGGCTGGTGCATCACGGTGCCGGGCCGGTCTACACCGACCTGCTCGACCCCCTTTTCCCCGAGAAGCTGGCAGACTACGCCGGCCGGGTCGCCGCGCGCTACCCCTGGGTGCGCGACTGGACCCCGGTGAACGAACCGCTGACCACGGCGCGGTTTTCCGGCCTTTACGGCCACTGGTTCCCGCACGGGAACGACATGAACGCCTTCCTGCAGGCGCTGTTCGGCGAATGCCGCGGCGTCGCCCTGGCGATGCGGGCCATCCGCCGGGTCCGCCCGGATGCCCGGCTGGTGCAGACCGAGGATCTCGGCCGCGTCTTCTCCACCCCCGTCATGGCCGCCCAGGCCCGGCACGAGAACGAGCGCCGCTGGCTCAGCCTGGACCTGCTCTGTGGCCGGGTGGATCGCGACCACCCCTGGCGCGGCGCCATGGAAGCGGCTGGGCTGGACCCGGCGGCGCTGGACGCCCTGGTGGACGATCCCTGCCCGCCCGACATCCTCGGCATCAACCACTACGTCACCAGCGACCGCTTCCTGGACGAGCGCCTGCACCTCTACCCCGAGCGCTACCGCGCTGGAAACGGCCACCAGACCTATGCCGACGTGGAAGCGGTGCGCGTGCGCCAGCCGGCCGACATGATCGGCGTCGAGGCGCGGCTGCGCGAAGCCTGGGACCGCTACGGCCTGCCCATGGCAGTGACGGAGGCCCATCTCGGCTGCACCGAGCCGGAGGAATGCCAGCGCTGGCTGGTGGACGTGTGGGAAGCCGCCGAGCGGCTGCGCGAGGACGGCGTGGACCTGCGTGCCGTGACCGCCTGGTCCCTGTTCGGGGCGATGGACTGGAAGTCCCTGCTGCGCCACCGGGAAGGCGCCTACGAGCCCGGCGTCTTCGACGCCCGCTTCGACCCGCCGCGCCCCACCCTGGTGGCGGAAGCCGTGCGCGCCCTGGCCACGACGGGCCGCTTCACCCCGGCGCTGGACCAGCCGGGCTGGTGGCGCCGCTCCGACCGGTTCCTGCCCCTCCTGGATACCAAGCCGCCCGAGCCGCGGCGCAGCGTGGCCAAGCCCGAACCCCGTCCCCTCGCCGCGGGTGCGGCGCGCGCCGGTGGCGCGATGGAGGCCGACCATGTCGAGAAACGACGACCAAACCGCGCTGCCGGCGCACCCTGATCCCGTGGCACCGATCGCAGGCGGCCCGCCGGACCCGCGCCGCCTGGCCATGACCGCGGACGCTGCGACGGCCGACGAGTCCCTGCCGGGGGCAGCGGCGCGGGCGCGCACCGGGCCGGAAGGCCCCCTCGCCATGGTGGTGGCCGTGACGGCCATCGCCGCGGTGGCCGGGGCGGCGATCATGCTCTGGACGGGCTCGTGACGCTGCCCTCCCGGCGCCCCATCCCCGGTGCCGCCACGGTTCACCGCCGGCCGCGCCACGGCGGCGTGGCGGCCGCACCGCACAGCACCTGAGATGCCCCTGTTCAGCTACCACATCTCGCACGAGCAGTTCGCGCCGCGCGACCTGCTCGGCCTCGTCCAGCACGCCGAGGCCGTGGGCTTCGACGCCGCCTTTTCCTCCGACCACCTGCAGCCCTGGTCGCCCTCGCAAGGCCAGTCCGGCTTCGCCTGGTCCTGGCTCGGTGCCGCGATGCAGGCCACGGAGCGGCTGAGCTTCGGCGCCATCAGCGTGCCCGGCGGCTGGCGCTACAGCCCCGCCGTGCTGGCCCAGGCCATCGCCACGCTGGGGCAGATGTTTCCCGGCCGCCTGCCCTGGATCGCGCTGGGCAGCGGCCAGGCGATGAACGAGGCGGTCGCCGGCCAGCCCTGGCCCGAAAAGGCCGAGCGCAACGCCCGGCTGCGCGAAGGGGCGGAGATCACCCGCGCCCTGCTGGCGGGCGAAACCGTCACCCATCGCGGCCGCGTGTCGGTGGTGCACGCCAAGGTGTGGTCCCGGCCCGAACAGCCCACCCGCCTGGTGGGCGCCGCCACCACCGAGGCCACGGCGGAATGGCTCGGCGGCTGGGCGGACGGGCTGCTCACCGTCGGCACACAGCCGGACAAGCTGCGCCGCATCGTGGACGCCTTTCGCCGTGGCGGCGGCGAAGGCAAGCCGCTCTTTCTCAAGGCCGACCTCAGCTGGGCCGCCACCGAGGCGGAAGCGTTGGAACAGGCGCATGCGCAATGGCGCTTCAACCTGCTCGGCGGCGACCTCAACTGGGAACTCCGCACCCCCGAGCAGTTCGAGGCCGCCGCCCGCTTCGTCCGCCCCGAGGACCTGCACGAGAGCGTGCTGATCTCCGCCGACCCCGCCCGCCACGCGGCACAGCTGCGCGAATGCGCCGCGCTGGGCTTCGAGAGCATCGACCTGCACAACGTCGGCACCAACCAGCGCGCCTTCCTCGACATGGCCGGCCGCGAACTGCTGCCCGCCCTGCGGCCCTGAACAGCCCGGCACGATGCCGGGCGTCTGCGCGGTTCCGGTTTCGGTGGGTGCGGGTTGGTCTTTGGTGTTCAAGCCTTGGCCAAAGGGGCTCTGCCCCTCTGGACACCCCAGGGCGAAGGCGAAGCCTTCGTCCCGCGCGAGGAGCTTGGGCTCCTCGACCTCATGAGTGCCTCCGGCGGGAGCGGGTTGGCCGACGGTGCCCGCCATGACCAACGTGGATCATCCCGCCCCCGCCGGAGGCACTCAACGTGGGGTCCGGGGAGTTTAAACTCCCCGGCTCGGGACAAAGGCTTCGCCTTTGCCCTGGGGTCCAGGGGCAGCGCCCCTGGCCAAGGCTCAAGCCACTCAGACCAACCAACACCACCCGGACCAAAGCCCGCCCGCCCCCACCGCTGACCGGGACGTGTCACGGGTTTGTCAGAGATGACGCGGGGCAACCTGCTGCGTAGCCGCTGGCTTGTGTGGCAGGCGTCACGCCGCGCCGACGTGCAACACCGGGAGGCAGCGAGAACCCATGGCCTATCGTTCATCGGCGGAAAGCGCTTCCGTGCACGGCCCGCGCGGTCCCGGCGCCAACCTGGGCGAGACCGAACGCTGGGTGTCCGGCCTGGCCGGCGGCCTCACCGCGCTCTGGGGCCTGCGGCGCGGCGGGCTGTTCGGCGGCCTGCTGGCCCTGGGCGGGGCGGCGCTGATCGGGCGCGGCGCCACCGGCTACTGCCCCGTCAGCGCCCGGCTGGGCCCCAACCCCGGCGAACGGCAGGTGGCGCAGAAGCTGGGCTGGAAGAGCGCCGCCGCCGTGTCGCGCTCCGTGACGATCAGCAAGCCAGCCGCCGAGGTCTACGCCTTTTTCCGCGACTTCCGGAACCTGCCCGGCTTCATGTCGCATGTGGAGCGCATCGAGGTGACCGACGACACGCGCTCGCACTGGGTGGTACGCGCGCCGATGGGCCAGACAGTGGAATGGGACGCCGTGGTCACCGAGGACCGCCCCAACGAGCGCATCAGCTGGCGCTCGGAAGAGGGTGCCGACGTGCGCAACACCGGCGCCGTGGAGTTCATCCCTGCCCCCGCCAACCGCGGCACGGAAGTACGCGCCACCATCGCCTATGAACCGCCAGCCGGGCAGCTCGGTCGCCTCTTCGCCAAGCTCTGGGGCGAGGAGCCGGGCAAGCAGGCCCATGACGACCTGCGCCGGCTCAAGCAGCTGCTGGAAACCGGCGAGATCCCGACGCCCGCGATGCGCCGCGCCGATCGCGACGACGCCACCCCCGCCACCGCCTGAGGAGAGAGTTCGAGATGCGAGCGCTGTGCTGGAACGGGGTGGATGACCTGCGGGTCGAAACGGTTCCCGACCCCGAGATCGTCAACCCCCGCGACGCCATCATCCGCGTCACCAAATCCTCGGTCTGCGGGTCCGACCTGCACCTGCTGGGCGGCTACATCCCCGCCATGAAGCCCGGCGACATCATCGGCCACGAGTTCATGGGCGAGGTGGTGGACACCGGCTCCGAGGTGCGCAAGCTCAGGAAGGGCGACCGCGCGGTGGTGATCTCCATCATCGGCTGCGGCCAGTGCGAGCACTGCCAGCGCACCTCCTTTTCCTGCTGCGACAATTCCAATCCCAAGCCGCTGGCGGCCGAGGCGGTCTGGGGCCACAGCCCTGCCGGCATCATCGGCTATTCCCACATGCTGGGCGGCTATTCCGGCTCCCATGCGCAGTTCGTGCGCGTGCCCTACGCCGACGTGAACGTCTTCAAGGTCCCGGAAGCCATCCCGGACGAGAAGGCGCTCTTCGTCTCCGACGCCTGCCCCACCGGCTTCATGGGCGCCGACCTCGCCGACATCCAGCCGGGCGACGTGGTGGCGGTCTGGGGCTGCGGCGGCGTCGGGCTGATGGCGATCCAGAGCGCCTGGATCCTGGGTGCCGGCCGCGTCATCGCCATCGACCGCTTCCCCGAACGCCTGCGCATCGCCGAGCAGCACTGCAAGGCCGAGGTGCTGGACTATTCCCAGGTGGACGTGCCCGAAGCGCTGATGGCGCTGACCGGCGGCCGCGGCCCCGACAGCTGCATCGACTGCGTCGGCATGGAGGCGCACGACTATTCCGCCGGCTACCTCTACGACGTCGCCAAGCAGCAGCTGCTGCTGACCGAGCGCATCTCGGCGCTGCGCCAGGCGATCGAGTGCTGCCGCAAGGGCGGCACCGTGTCCGTGATGGGCGTCTACGGTTCCTTCGTGGACAAGTTCCCGATGGGCGCCGTGGTCAACAAGGCTCTCACCATCCGCTCCGGCCAGCAGCACGGCCAGCGCTACGCCGAGCGCCTGTTCGGCCATATCGAGCGCGGCGAGATGGACCCTTCGCCGCTGCTGACGCACCCCATGTCGCTGGAAGACAGTCCCCGCGGCTACGACCTGTTCAAGAACAAGAAGGAAGACTGCCTGCGCGCCGTGTTCACGCCCTGACGATCGCCGGTGCGGCCCGGCGAAACCGGGTCGCGCCGCTCACCCGAACCCGCGCCTGCTGGTGGGCACCCCGCTGCCGGGTCCTGTGGATCGGTTGTGTCCGCATGTTCAGGCCGAGGCCAAAGGGGCAGCGCCCCTGGCCAACGTCAGACCATCCAGGCGCAACCCGATCCACCCGGAACGCCAACGGCGCGTCACCCGTGCGCGCTGCGGGTTACGGGGCGCCGTCCAGCAGGCTGCCATGCATCCAGCCCCAGGCTTCCGTGGCACTGCCGATCTGGTACCAGCCGCCCGGCGCCTGGGCATAAACCCGCACCGGCGTGCCGCGCGGCACCACGCGCAGCACCGGGCTGGCGCCCACCGGGCCGGAATGCAGGTTGCCGTTCTGCCGCATGGCCACGCCTTCCGGCCCGGGCCGGGCGGTCGCGGCCTCGGCCGGGGTCGGGGCCGCCGGAGCCTGGGTCTCCGCCACGGGCGCGGCCGGGGCGTTGCCGGCGGCGGGCTCCCCGAAGCGCGGCAGGCCGGTGGGCAGCGGCGGCAAGGGAGCCGGCGCCATCTGCCGGTTCGATTGCGGCCCGCCGCCCTCGAAGCAGCGCGACACCAGCTCGACATAAACGCGTGTCGCTTCCTGGCTGCTGTTGGCCAGGTGCTGGTCGACGCGCGGCGGCGCCTCGGCTTCGGCGTCGAAGCTCACCACCGACACGAAGGGAATGAAGGGCTCGTCGGACCCGCCGGTCAGGTTGACGTGGCCGCATACGGCGACGCTGCGCGGCAGCGCCTGCGCATAGGTCTGCATCGCCCGGAACCGCACGGCGGCGCCGTCGCGCGCGCCGCTGCGCAGCCTGGCTTCCGCTGCCTGCCGCGCCTGGTCACCCAGTTCGGGCGCCGCCGGGGCCGTCTCCTTCTTTTCGTCGCAGCCCGGCAGCAGCACCAGGGCCAGCAGGCCCGCCGCGGCGCCGAGGAAAGGAGACCGAACCATCTGCACCCACCCCTGATCGGACGCGGCCCCGGCAGCAGGCGGGGCGCGCCCACCGGCGCTGTCCCCTTCCTTCACCCGAGAGCCGAAGCGCGCCATCCCCGGGGGTGAACCACCGGCACCGCCGCCGGGTTTCCACCCGCCGCGGCGGACCGGGACGGGCGCGCGGCCCACCTTCCGGCAGCGTCCCGCCCTGCATCCCGAACCACCACCTCGGCGCCGCCGGCGCCCCGGGTTCGGCCGCAGGCCGGATCAGGCCCCGTCGCGCCGCCCGGCCGGATCTGCCCCGTCCAGCCCCAGCTGGCGCAGCGCGGCGATGGACCGTTCCGCCGAGCGGTGGTGCACGAAGGTGCCGCCCTTGCGTTCCCAGCCCTCCTGGGCGGACGCGCGGTCGTCCACCAGGACATGGCCGGGGCCGGAATAGCGTGGCTTGTCGCGGCTCATGCAGGTGATCACCGGCACATGCGCGCCCAGCATGCGCGCCACCCACTGCTTCTTCTGTTCCGGCGCCCAGCTGCCCAGCGGCAGGCCGGTCAGGATGGTCGGCTGGTGCGGCGCGCAGAAGCGCCACAGCGCTTCCGCATCCTCCATGAAGTGCAGCGTGTCGAAGAAGCGGGGCGCGCGGGCCAGGGCCGCCCACATGGTTTTCAGCGGCAGTTCCTCCGGCCGCTTGCCCGTGACTGCCTGCACGCCGCGGTCGAAATCGGCCAGCACGCCGTCGAGGTCCAAGAAAAGGGTCACGTCGCCTCCCGCCCTTGCGCATTGCAGCCGCGGCCGCGCCCGCTGGCCGTCGCGCCGCAGCAGTCCTGGCCGCGGCACAGCACCAGGCGCCCCGCCCGCACGCCACCGTGCGGCAGCGGTCCCCGCCGTCGGCGTTGCGCCGCCGCGCGGTTCCGCATCCCGCACGCCCTGCAACGCCGCAACCGCGGCCCGGGCGGCACCCGCGCCGCGCCCTTTCGCCGCCAGCCGGGACGGATCGCGCCGGGCCGCGCGCCGCCCTACAACACGCCAGCCCTTTCCGTCCGGAGCAGCGCCGCCGCATGTCCGTCCGCATCCTCGAGATCCGCGAGGTCACCAAGCCGATCGCCTCGTCCATCGCCAACGCCTATATCGACTTCAGCCGCATGAACCTCAGCCTGGTGGCCGTGGTCACCGACGCGGTGCGCGACGGCAGGCCGGTGGTGGGCTACGGCTTCAACTCCAATGGCCGCTACGGCCAGGGCGCGCTGATCCGTGAGCGCTTTGCTCCCCGCATCCTGGAAGCCCCGCCCGAAAGCCTGCTGGACGCAGCGCAGACCAACCTGGACCCGCACAAGGTCTGGGCCACCATGTTCCGCAACGAGAAGCCGGGTGGCCACGGCGAACGCTCGGTGGCGATGGGCACGATCGACATGGCGGTCTGGGACGCCGTGGCCAAGATCGCCGGGCAGCCGCTGTTCCGCCTGCTGGCCGAACGCTTCGGGAATGGTGCCGCCAGCGCCGACCCGTCCGTCTTCGTCTACGCCGCCGGCGGCTACTACTACCCCGGCAAGGACATCCCCCAGCTGCGCGACGAAATGCAGGGCTACCTCGACCGCGGCTACACGGTGGTGAAGATGAAGATCGGCGGCGTGCCTTTGGCCGACGACCTTCGCCGGATCGAGGCGGTGCTGCGCATGCTGCCGGCTGGCCACAGCCTAGCGGTGGACGCCAATGGCCGCTTCGACCTGGACACCGCCATCCGCTACGCCAAGGCGCTCTCGAACTACCCGCTCTTCTGGTACGAGGAAGCCGGCGACCCGCTGGACTACGCGCTGCAGGCGGCGCTGGCGGAACACTATCCCGGGCCGATGGCCACCGGCGAGAACCTCTTCTCCACCCCCGACGCGCGCAACCTCATCCGCTACGGCGGCATGCGGCCCGACCGCGACTGGCTGCAATTCGACTGCGCCCTGTCTTACGGGCTGGTGGAATACCTCCGCACCCTGGAGATGCTGCGCGAGCACGGCTGGAGCCCGCGCCGCTGCATCCCGCATGGCGGCCACCAGATGTCGCTCAACATCGCCGCCGGCCTCGGCCTGGGCGGCAACGAGAGCTATCCTGACCTGTTCCAGCCCTTTGGCGGCTTCCCCGACGGCGTGCGGGTGGAAAATGGCCGCATCCGCATGCCCGAGCTTCCCGGCATCGGATTCGAGGGCAAGTCCGACCTCATCGCCGTGATGCGCGACCTGGCCGCCTGACCCGGTCCGAGCGGAACGGCCACCGGCCGCCCCGGCGTTCCCGGACGGCGGCGCTACGGCACCGGCGCCTCAGCCACCGGGCGCGCCGCTTCCAGGCCGTTCTGCGTCAGCACCTCGCCCTCCGCCTCGCCCGGCGCCCGTGCCACCTCCTGCACGTCCACCAGCGCGCATTGCGACCAGGGCGGGGCCGGCGGCGTCGACCGGGCGGCTTCCGGCCAGAGCGGCAGCACGAAGGCCCCGTCCGCGAAGCGCCGGGCGGCGGTGGCGCTGTGGGCGAACACCAGGCATTCGCCGCAGAACCGGCTGATGCTCCAGCTCGGGTGGCGCAGGGCCTGGCGGATCGGCCGGAGAAGAAAGGCGAACATGGCGCGGCAAACGTGCGCCGGGGTCGTTGCGTTGCAGCACAGGATGCGGCCCGCCCTGCGACCCATCCCGCGCCACGGCCCGGCTTCCCGCCCCCGCCCGGCCCGCCGCATCATATCCGCCGCACACGGGAAAAGGACGACAGCGGTGGCGATCTTGGAAGGCTTCACCCTCGAACACCGGCAGGTCGGGGAACAAACGCTGCGCCTGCGCCACGGCGGCGAGGGCCCGCCCCTGCTGCTGCTGCACGGCAACCCGCAGACCCACCTGATGTGGCACCGCGTTGCCCCCGTCCTGGCGCAGCGCTTCACCGTGGTCTGCCCGGACCTGCGCGGCTACGGCTTCAGCGGCAAGCCGCCCGTGGCCCCCGGCAGCGCCGCCTATAGCAAGCGCGCCATGGCGGCCGACATGGCCGGGCTGATGCGCGACCTGGGCTTCCCGCGTTTCGGCGTGGTGTCGCATGACCGCGGCGCCCGCGTGGCGCACCGCCTGGCGCTGGACCACCCCGACGCCGTGCAGCGCCTCTGCACCATGGACATCGTGCCCACCCTGGCCCACTTCGAGCGCACCGACCTGGCCTTCGCCCTGGGCTACTACCACTGGTTCTTTCTGGCCCAGCCGCACCCCCTGCCGGAGCGCATGATCGGGCGCGACGTGGAAGACTGGTTCGCCCTGCACACCGCCCGCGGCGGCCAGGACATCTTCCACCCCGAGGCCCGGGCCGACTACCTCGCCGCCCTGCACGAGTCCGGCACCGTGGCCGCCATCTGCGAGGACTACCGCGCCGCGGTCGGCATCGACCTGGAACACGACCGCGCCTCCCGCGCCGCCCGCGAACGCCTGCGCTGCCCGCTGCTGGCCCTATGGGGCGCCAAGGGCCAGGTCGCCCGCTGGTACGACCCGGTGGCGACCTGGCGCGGCTACAGCGACGTCCCCGTGTCCGGCGGCCCCGTCCCCTCCGGCCACTACCTCGCCGAGGAAGCCCCCGAAGCCGTGCTCGCCGCCCTGGAGCCCTTTCTGGCCCCCCTGCTGGCCTGAGCCCCGGCCGCACCGCGCCGCGGCCCCGATCCCACCGGCCCGGCGCCCGGGGCCCGGGGCCCGGGGCCCGGGGCCCGGGGCCCGGGGCCCGGGGCCCGGTGCGGGCCGGGACCAGCACCGCCCGGGCAAGGGTTTTCTCAACCCCTCGGCCGCATGCTGGCCCGCGGCGGCACCGCCCCACCGGCGGCGCCCGCCGCGATTGTTGCCCTTCCGCCGCCTCGGCTAGCTTGCGCCGCCGACCGGCCCGCCAGGAGACGAATTATTCCCGCCGAACCCCGGCGCGGCCGCGCCGCGCTGAACCTGCTCCTCACCACCGTGCTGCTGCCCCTGGCCTTTCTGGGCCTCGGCCTGTGGGAACGCGACCGCGCCGCCGACGACCTCGCGACGCTGGAACAACAGCGGGATCGCACGGCCAAGGCGGTGGCGATCCTGGAAGCCCGTCCCGCCCCGGCCCGCGGCTTCGACATGGGCGCGCAGTTCCGCCGCAACGGCCAGACCTACGTGGGTCCCCTGGCGACCGCCCAGGCGCGCGAGGAGCTGGACGACCTTCAGGGCGCCGTCACCCTGTCCTACTGGCGCGGCTACCTTCCCCCCGTGGTGATCGCCTGCGGCGGGCTGGCAGCGGCGCTCTCGGCGTTGGCGCTGTTCGCGGCGCTGTTGCTGGGCCGCGCCGGCCGCGGCTCGCGCGACGCGCTGGTGCGCGGCTTCACCGTGGTGCGCCGGGCGCTGCCGCCGCTGCTGGGCACGCAGGTGCTGCTGGCCGCGGCCGGCGTGGTGGCGGCGGTGGCCTTCGAGTCCCTGGCCTTGCTGGAAGGCAGCGACCTCGGCGCGGGCGGGGCCAAGCTGCTGGGCCTGGCCGGCTTCGCGGTGGTGGCCAGCCTGTGGACCGCCGGCAAGGCGCTGCTGCAGCTGCGCCGCGCGGTGGACCTGTTCACCCCCGATCCGCTGGTGATCGCGGGCCGGCCGGTGTCCGCGGCGGAAGCGCCCGGCCTGTGGCGGCTGCTGGACGAGCTGGCGGAACGGCTGGGCGCGCTGCGGCCGGACAACGTGGTGGTGGGGCTCACGGGGGGCTTCTTCGTGTCCTCCGGCCCCAAGACGCTGGAACCCGGCGGCGCCGCGCTGGCCGGCCGCACCCTCTACCTGCCGCTGCCCTACCTGCCCCTGTTGCGGGATGACGAGCTGGCCGCCATCATCGGCCACGAGCTAGCGCATTTCTCCGGCGGCGACACCGAGTACAGCCTGCGCTTCCTGCCGATCTACGCCGGGGTCGGCCGTTCCCTGGATGCCGTGGTGCTGGCCGGCCAGGCGGCGGACGGCTCCATTTCCCCGCTGATGCGCCCGGCGCTGCGGCTGGGCCTTTTCGCCATGGACCAGTTCCACCACGCCGTGCGGCACTGGAGCCGGCTGCGCGAGTTCGCCGCCGATGCCGCCGGCGCCGGCGTCACCTCCCCCGACGCCGCGGCGCGCGCCCTGCTGCGCACCGCTGCCGCCCACCCGCGCATCGACGAAACGCTGGAAGCCGCCTTCCAGGCCCCCGACGCCGCGCCGCCCGACCTGGTGGCCGCCACCCTGGCGCACGCCGCCGCGCGCGGCCTGGACGACCCCACCGCCCACCTGGAAGACACCCAGCCCCACCCCACCGACACCCACCCGCCGACCCGGCAGCGCGTCGCCGCCCTGGGACGCGCCCCGGAAGGTGCCCTGCTGGCCGAGGCCGCGGTTCTGCCGCCGCCCGAAGCGCGCCCGCCCCTCGCCACCCTCTTCGCCGCCCCCGAGGCGCTGTGCCGCGCTGCCACGGCGGATTTCCTGGCCGAGGCGCGCAACAGCCACCGCGAAGCGCACGCGGCGCTGGAAGCCGCCGCCGCCGGCGTGGCGCCGGACGAGCAGGTGCTGCACGAGAACACCCGCGGCGGCGCCCTCTTCCTGTTCATCTTCGGCGGCCTCCTCATCGCCGCGGCGCTGTTCGTGCTGGCGGTGGACGTGCCGGGCTTCGGCACCCTGGAGAAGAACATCGTGGCCGGTGCCGGCGGCGCGCTGGGCCTCTTCTTCGTGGCGATGGGCGCCATCACCCTGCGCCGCGGCCGCAAGCCCTTCCTGATCCTGCGGCCCGATGCCCTGGTGATCCCCGGGCTGAGCGCGCCCATCGCCTGGGACGACGTGGCCGACATGGACATGACGGCGACCCAGGGCGGCCTCGTCACCCGCCTGCTGCTGCTGCCCGAGGCTCCCTTCCCCGCCCGGCTGCGCGGCGCATCGCGGCGGGTGAAGCTGGACGGCAAGCGGCACATCGTCACCCTGACCTCGGGCCTGCCGCGCGGGCTGAAGGCGCAGGGGCTGCTGGACCTGCTGGCCCGCTACCGCCAGGCCGCCGTCGCCCGCCGCCTGCTGGCCGAGGAGGCGCAGCGCGCGGCAGCCGGCGCCCCATTCCCGAACGACACGGCCCCGCAGCCCCCCTGATCCCGAAACCCCAGCCGCGCGTCCTGATGCCGAGGTTCCGATCCGGGACCTCGGCACCGCCCCTTTCCCAATCCCGAGAATGTAACCGGCGGGTGACTCCCCCGCCCCGACGGTCCCGCTACAATCCCCGCATGCAGAGCCAGACCGAGCCGCCCCGGCAACTCTCCCTCCCGCCGCAGGACGGTGGGTGGCGAGGCACCCTCTTCGCGCTGCTCGGCACGCTGATGTTCGGCGCCATGCTGGTGGCAATTGCCGTGTACACCGTGCCCAACCTCGTCTCGGACTGGCAGGTGCGCGGCACCGCCCAGCCCATGGCCGATGGCCGGGTCACGGAAGGCAAGTGCAGTTCCCGGCTGGTGCTGAACATCTGCGACGCCACCCTGTCGGTGCGCACCAAGACCGGCGTCGTGTCGCGCGACGTGAACTACATCTTCACCGACATCCACAGCGGCGACTATTCCGTCACCGTGCTGGCCGACCCCGCCCGCCCGGAACTGGCCACCACCGACATGGCGCTGGACAAGCTGTGGAACCGCAGCATCACCCTGCTGGTCGGCGGCGGCATCCTGCTGGCCCTGACCGTGGCCCCGGTGATCGGCCTGATCCGCCGCCTGCGCGCCCGCCCGGCCTGATCGCGCAGCCCTTGCCGTCCGGGTTCGCCTGGATGTTCTGACGTTGGCCAGGGGCGCTGCCCCTGGACCCCAGGGCAAAGGCGAAGCCTTTGTCCCGAGCCGGGGAGTTACGAACTCCCCGGACCCCGCGTTGAGTGCCTCCGGCGGGGGCGGGATGGCTGACGGTGGTCATCAAGGGCCGCGTTATCCGGCCCGCCCCCGCCGGAGGCACTCATGAGGTCGAGGAGCCTAAGCTCCTCGCGGGGTGTCCAGAGGGGCAGAGCCCCTCTGGCCCAGGCTTGAACACCCAGGACCAACTGGATCAGCCCGGTGCGGCCGCCATGCGGTCCAGCAGCAAGGCGAACTTGGCGCGCAGGCGGGCCATGCCCTCGTCCACGCAGGGTGCGGGGCCGAAGACCCAGGCGCGGATCTCGGCCTGGTAGATGTCGTAGAGCATGCTTCCCACCAGCACCGGCGATTCGGCGAAGACGAGTTCGCCGCGGCTGCGGGCGTCGCGCAGGATCTCGCACAGATGCGCTTCCTGCGCCTGCATGCGGGTGCGCAGCCGCACCGCCTGTTCGCCGACATCCTCGGGGTGGTGCTGGTAGTAGGTGATCTCGCGGAAGGCGCAGCGGCCGATGGCGAGGTTGTCCGCGAAATACGCGTACCACGGCCGCAGCAGCGCCCCGAGGCGGTCCAGCGCCGTGCCGGATTCCGGCACGTTGTCGTGCGCGAAGCGCGCCACGGGATCGAGCTCGTCGTTGACCACGAGGTAGAGCAGGTCGCGCTTGTCACGGGCGTAGACGAACAGCGTGCCGATCGACACGCCCGCCAGCTGCGAGATTTCGCGCGTGGTCGCCGCGTCGTAGCCGCGGGTCAGCAGCAGGCGGCGGGTGGCCTCCTTCAGCCGGCGCAGCCGCTCCGCCTTGCCGGCCTCGCGCAGGCCGGCGGCGGGGCCGGGCGGGCGGGACACCGCTGTGCTCGGCTGGTCCATGCGCGAAGAGCCTGTTTGCGGACGGGGCGGGGATCACGTCCCGCCCGCACTTGAACAGGCGCAGGTGGGATCGGGCAAGGGCAAGGCGGAAAAATGAACTTGCTCAAATTTGTGCCGGGGTCCTAAGCTTCCGCACCGTCGGCGGTGCCAGACACCATCGCCGCGGCAAGAAGCCCAGGCTGCAAAGAACGAAGGGGGAGGGGCGGTGCAGGAACTCAGGGTTTCCCACGTCCGGAACGTGACGCCGCGGATCCGCACGCTCGAGCTGGTGGCCGTGGACGGCGGCGAGCTGCCGCGCTTCACGGCCGGCTCGCATATCGACGTGGAGCTCGGCAACGGCGAGGAACGTTCCTACTCCCTCCTCAACGACCCGGAGGAGACGCACCGCTACTGCATCGCCGTGCTGCGCGAGGCCGCCGGCCGCGGCGGCTCCGCCTGGATGCACGACGTGCTGCGCGAAGGCGACGTGCTGCGCGCGTCCGAGCCGTCCAACAACTTCCGCCTCAGCGAAGCGGGCGAGCACCACATCCTGATCGCCGGCGGCATCGGCATTACGCCGATCCTGTCCATGGCGGCACGGCTGAAGCGGCTGGGCCGGCACTACGCCGTGCACTACTGCGCCCGCAGCGCGGAAGAAGCCGCCTTTGCCGCCGAGATCGCCGCCGAGCACGGCGAGCGTGTCCGCTTCCATTACGACGGCGGCGACCCCACCCGCGGCCTGGACCTGGTGTCGCTGCTCAAGGACCGGCCCACCGCCGCGCATGCCTATGTCTGCGGCCCCGCCGGGCTGATCCGCGCCACGCGCGAGGCCGGCCGCGACTGGCCGATGGGCACCGTGCATTACGAGCTGTTCAAGGGCTCCGAGGCCGACATCGCCACCCGCAAGTCGGACGAGCCCTTCGACATCGTGCTGCGCCGCACCAACGCCACGCTGCACGTGCCGGCCGACCGTTCCGTGCTGGATGTGCTGAAGGGCAACGGCTTCCGCATCAAGTCGCTGTGCCGCGAAGGCGTGTGCGGCACCTGCCGCGTGCGCGTGCTGTCGGGCAAGGTGGAACACCGCGACGACTGCCTGGACGACGAGGACCGCGAGGAGGTCATGCAGGCCTGCGTGTCGCGCGCCATGCCCGGCGAAACCCTGGTCCTGGATCTCTGACCATGCCCCGCCGGGCCGCAACGCCGGCCCGGCGACATGATCCACCCTGCCCGACCCATCCTGTCACAGGGGCGCGGCGGCCGGCATCCCCGGCGCCGCGCCGATCTGGCAGGGTGGGGCCGGTTCCCGCCGAGGAGGAAGCACCATGAACGTCCAGACCGCGCCGCAAGCGCGCGCACCCCACGTCAACACCGCCACGCTGATCTGCGGCACGCTGGTCAGCCGCGACCTCAAGCGCGTGCGCCACATGCTGGAAGGCGCCTTCGGCCTGCAATGCGTGCAGCCCGAGCCGGGCCTGCTGCTGGCGCGCGACCGCGGCTTCGAGCAGGGCGGCCCCAAGCGCGGCCAGCCCTACTGGGTGCTGGAAATCCGCGAGGTCGAGGAGATCGCGGTGGAGCAGGAGATGCTGAACCACTGGGGCATGGCCGCGCCCAGCGAGGCCGCGGTGGACGAGGCCTATGCCAAGCTCAACGCCGCCAAGGCGGAATACGGCATCGCCCGGGTGCAGAAGCCGCGCTTCCGCAACGGCTCCTACGCCTGCTACTTCATCGACGAGGACTCCAACTGGTGGGAGCTGGAATACCGCTCCCCCGACCTGACCTACGAGGTCCTGCGCGCCAAGGGCGACCTGCACCACGACTGACGACGCCACGACCGAAGCGAGGAACAGCGCATCATGGCATACCCCACCCCGCTGCTGCAGAACGATACCCTGTCGCACGGCACCGTCGAATGCTCGGACATGGTCACCACCCGACGCTTCCTGACGGAATTCCTCGGCCTGGATATCCACCGGCCGGTGAAGGAAGCGCAGTACATGTACAAGGGCGGCCCCTGGACCGTGGTCTGCGTCCGCGTGGACGGCGGCGAGGCCAAGGACCAGACGCAGGACAACCTGTTCAAGCTGTCGGTGAACAGCGCCGCCGAGGTCGACGCGGCGCACGAGGCGGCCCTGCGCCACGCCGAGGAATACGGCATCCGCAAGGTCGAGCCGCCGCGCGATGCGGACGGGTTGCGCAGCTTCCGCCTGCAGGACCTGAACTTCACCTGGTGGGAGATCAGCAACGTCGCGCTGTCCCACTACGACGCGCTGTTCGACCGCGGCGACGTCGCGCACTGAACGACACCGCCACCGGGTGAGCGGCCCAGCCGCCACCGGGGAGCGGCACAGGCCGCCGCGGTCCGGCTCACGGCCCGCGGCGCCGCCTCGCGCGCGCGTGACGTCGTACCCGGTGCGGCTCGAATGGCGGGCCCCGCGGCCAGCACGGCACACCGCCGCGACACCGCATCGCGGCGACGGACACCACACGGGAAGGAACACCAGGGCATGACGCGCTTCCGCCTCCTCACCTATCGCGCGGAAACCGGACCGCGCGCCGGCATCGCCGTGGGCGAGCGCTTCGCCGACGCCCAGGCCGCCACCGGCCAGCCCGCCCACGCCACGGTGCTGGGGCTGCTGGAGCAATGGGACGCCGCCCTGCCGCAGCTCCGCGACGCGGCCGCCGCGATCGAGGCCGGCCGCATCTCTGCCGAGCCCCTGGCCGGCGCCGTGCTGCTGCCGCCCGTGCACTTCCCCGGCACCATCTACTGCGCCGGCGCCAACTACACCGACCACGTCGCCCGCATGGCGCAGATGCTGGGCGTGCCGCCCGAGCCCGACCCGCACGAGGCCGGGCTGAACCCCTGGCACTTCATCAAGCCCTCGCGCTGCGCCGTGGGGCCGGACGCCACGGTGTCGGTGCAATCCGACAAGCTGGACTGGGAAGCGGAGCTGGCGCTGGTGATCGGCCGCACCGCCCGCCACGTGTCGTTGGCGGATGCGCTCGGCCACGTGGCCGGCTACCTCGTGGCCAACGACCTGTCGGCGCGCGACCTGATCAGCCGCCCGCAGGTGGCGGTGGGCTCGCCCTTCAAGTTCGACTGGATCGGGCAGAAGTGCTTCGACGGTTCCTGCCCGCTGGGCCCCTGGATCGTCCCGGCCGAGGAGATCCCCGACCCGCAATCCCTGCGCATCCGCCTCTGGGTCAACGACGCGCTGCGGCAGGACTCCTCCACCGCCCGCATGATCTTCACCGCCGCCGAGCAGATCAGCTACCTGTCCACCCGCCTGACGCTGCACCCCGGCGACGTGATCCTGACCGGCACGCCGATGGGCGTCGGCGCCGAAACCGGCGAGTTCCTGCGCCCCGGCGACGTGACCCGCGTGGAGATCGAGGGCATCGGCAGCCTGTCCACCACGATCGGCTCCACGGCCTGATGGCGTGAAGGAAGCCGGGGGAAAGTATTCCCCCGACCTTCCCTGCATCACGCTGGCGCCGCCAGCCCCGTGCCGCCGTAGAGCCAGGCGAGGTCTTCGTAGAAGTCGGCGCTGCTCTTGCTGCGCATGATCTGGTTGCGCAGCAGGGCATGCGCGCCGCTGGGGTGGTAGATATGCTCGCCCAGCGCCCGCGATTGCAGTTGCACCCGCGCCGTGCGCAGCACCCGCTGCGACCGGTAGGCTTCCAGCGCTGCCTCGGGGTCGTCGGGACGGGCGGCCATCTCGTGCGACAGGCACACCGCGTCCTCCAGCGCCATGCAGGCGCCCTGGGCGAAGTATTGCAGCATGGGGTGCGCGGCATCGCCCAGCAGCGCCACGCGACCCTCCACCCAGCGCTCCACCGGATCGCGGTCGCAGATCACCCAGGACTTCCAGTCGCGGCCGTGGCGGATGATGGCCTGGGCGCGCGGATGGATGTCGCGGAAGCCGGCCATCACCTCCTCATGCGTCACCGGCTTGCCCGCCACTGCTTCGGCCGGATCGTTGTGGCAGGTGATCGCCAGGTTGAAGACCTTCCAGCCCTGCAGCGGATAATGCACGAGGTGGCACTTCGCCCCGGCCCACAGCGTCGCGGCGTTCCAGCGCAGGTCCTCCGGCATCTGCTCCAGCGGGATCACGCTGCGATAGGTCGTGTGCCCCGACACGCGCGGCCCGCCATCGCCCACCAGCTGCCCCCGCACGCGCGAGCGCAGGCCGTCGGCGCCGATCAGCACCCGCCCCCAGACCCGCTCGCCCGAGGCCAGCACCGCAGCCGCCCGCGTCCCGTCCTGCTCGTAGCCGCTAACGGCGCAGCCGGTGCGCAGCGTCACGCGCGGGTCGGCCTCGCAGGCGCGCAGGAACACCCCGTGCAGGTCGCCGCGATGCACCACGGCGTAGGGGTTGCCGAAGCGCTGCCGGAACGGCTCCGTCAGGTCGATATGGGTGATCTCCTCGCCGCCCATCGCGTCCATCAGCCGCAACTGGTCGATGTACACCGCCATGCCGCGCGCCGCGTCGCCCACGCCCAGCCAGTCGAAGGCATGGAAGGCGTTGGGCCCGAGCTGGATGCCCGCCCCGATCTCGCCCAGCGTTTCCGCCCGTTCCAGCACCACCACGGAGAAACCCTGCCGCGACAGCCCCAGCGCCGTTGCCAGCCCACCGATGCCGCCGCCCGCCACCACGATGGGATCGTTGCCCATGCCCGTTCTCCTCCCGCGAAAAACCCCGCGGCCGGCGTTGCGGCCGCGCCGTCCCTAGCCCGACCCGGACCGCCCGCCGCCCGCCACCAGCCGCGGCCGCCGCGGGCCCGGCTGCGGCGTCGCCGCTTCCGCCGCCTCGATTTCCCGCTCCAGCCGATCCAGGTTCTCGTAGACTCGCACCAGCGTCGCCTTCAGCGCCGCCGCTTCCCGTGTCTTGAGGTCGCCGGTCGCCACCTGCTCGTAATGCGCCGCCCGCGGCCGCAGCCGTTCCGCCAGGGCCCGGCCGCGCGGTGCCAGCGCCACCGCCAGGCTGCGCTGGTCGCTTTCGGGCCGCGAGCGCGTCACCAGCCCGCGACGCTCCATCTCCATCGCCAGGCGCGACAGCGTCGACAGTTCCGCCGACACCCGCTGCGCCAGCTCGCCCAGGCGCTGCGGCACACCCTCGTCGCTCAGCGCCGCCAGCACGCGGTACATCGGCAGCGTCAGCCCGTCGCGCGCCAGCTCGCGCGCGAAGAGCTCGCCCATGCGCACGCCCAGCCGGGCCAGCAGGAAGGGCAGCGAGGACGAGAACCGGTACACGCGATCCTGCTCCTGCTTTCCCCGTGCCGCGGCGTGAAGCTTGCACCCGCATCAGTTGCGCGCGCAAGTTTTGCATTGACAAGGAAACGCGCCGCCGGCTTCCCTTCCACCGCCGGCGCCAGAACCGGCACTGCGGGGAAAGGTCGGCGATGCAGGGCAAGGTCGCGCTGGAGGAACACTTCGCCATCCCCGACACGGTGATGGACAGCTACGGCTTCCTGGCCGACGACGTTTGGGAGGAGCTGAAGGCGCGCCTGCTGGACCTGCAGGAGCGGCGCCTGCGCGAGATGGACGCCCACGGCATTGAGATGATGCTGCCCTCGCTCAACGCCCCCGCCGTGCAGGCCATCCCCGATCCCGCGCGCGCCGCCGCGCTCGCCGCCCGCGCCAACGACTTCCTCGCGGAAGAGGTCAGCAAGCGCCCCGAGCGCTTCCGCGGCCTCGCCGCGCTGCCCATGCAGGACCCCGACGCCGCCGCGCGCGAGCTGGCCCGCTGCGTCGAGGAGCTGGGCTTCGTGGGCGCCCTGGTGAACGGCTTCTCCGAGGGGGCGGGCCGTCCGGGGGCGACCTACTACGACCTGCCGCAGTACCGCCCCTTCTGGGCGGAGGTGGAGCGGCTCGGGGTGCCCTTCTACCTGCATCCCCGCAACCCGCTGCCCGAGGATGCCGCGATCTATGCCGGCCATCCCTGGCTGATGGGCCCCACCTGGGCCTTCGGGCAGGAAACCGCGGTGCATGCGCTGCGGCTGATGGCCTCGGGGCTGTTCGACGCGCATCCCGGCCTGCGCATCATCCTGGGCCACATGGGTGAAGGGCTGCCCTATTCCATCTGGCGCGTGGACAACCGCAACGGCTGGGTGAAGACGCCCAAGGTCTATCCGGCGAAGCGCCCGCTGGGCGACTATTTCCGCGAGAACTTCTTCATCACCACCTCGGGCAACTTCCGCACCCAGACGCTGATCGACGCCATGCTGGAGATCGGCTCCGACCACATCCTGTTCTCGGCGGACTGGCCCTTCGAGAACATCGACCACGCCGCGAACTGGTTCGACAGCTGCACCATCGCCGAGCTCGACCGGAAAAAGATCGGGCGCACCAATGCCTGGCAGCTCTTCGGGCTGGACCGCCCGGCCCGCGGCTAGAAGCGCGCCGCCCCGGCCGGAAACGGCCGGGGCGGGTCCACGAACGACCCCGCACCCGCTGCAGGCCGGCACGCCGCGCCCGCGAAAGGTCCGGAACCACGGCGAATGGGACGCGCACGGGGACAGCCCGCCGCGCCCGGCCGGAACAGCGCAGCACCGAGGCGGAACCCACCCGCCCGGCACGGGGAGGATGCACAGCATGGAAGACTTCGCCGCCGGCAGCCGCCGGCTCCTGCCACGGCGCCGGCTGCTCGCGGCCGGGCTGGGCGGCGCCCTGCTCGCTCCCGCCGCGCGCGCCCAGGTCCCGGCCGGCGCGCGGCCGCTGACGCTGGTGCTGCCCTTCAGCCCCGGCGCCCCGCCCGACGCGGTGGCGCGCATTTTGTCGGAAGCGCTGGGCCGGCGCCTCGGCCAGCCGGCGGTGATCGACAACCGCAGCGGCGCCAGCGGCAACATCGGCGCCGAGTTCGCGGCCCGCGCCGCGCCGGACGGCAACACGCTGATGGTGCACACCAGCACGCTGGCGATGAATGTCAGCCTGTACCGCTCCATCCCCTACGATCCCATCACCAGCTTCGCGCCCGTGGCCACGCTGGTGGAGGTCGACTTCGCCCTGGTGGCGCACACCTCCGCCGCCACGGATTTCGCGGGCTTCCTCCAGCGCGCGCGGGCGCGGCCGGGGGCGATGAACTACGCCTCCCCCGGCGTCGGCACGCCGCACCACCTGTGCATGGAGCTGTTCAAGCGCCAGGCGAATGTGGAACTGACGCACGTCCCCTATCGCGGCACCGCCGGCGCCGTCACCGACCTGGTGGCCGGCACGGTGGGCGTGATGTTCATGCCCGCCCCGGCCGCGGTGGAACTGGCGCGCGACGACCGGCTGCGCATCCTGGCCGTGGCGGCGGATGCGCACCTGCCCAACATCCCCGCCGTGCCCACCGTGGCGGAAGCCGGCGTGCCCGGCGTCACCATGCGCGACTGGTTCGCCCTGTTCGCCCCTGCGCGCACCCCGCCCGACACGCTGCGCCGCCTGAACGAGGCGATCAACGCCGTGCTCGCCTCGCCCGAGGCGGCCCGCGCGCTGGAAGCGCAGGGCTACACCGTCGTGGGCGGCACGCCGGAGGCGCTGCGCGACCGCGTCGCCACCGCCGTGCCGCGCTGGGCCAAGGTGGTGCGCGACGCCAACATCACCGCCGACTGACCGGCGGCGCGCTTCACGGAATCGCGCTGGACATCTCAGGAAAACGATTCGATTGTTTTCCGTCACGTGGCGGCGATGCACCGCCCGGACCGTTCAGGCGGAACAAGGGGGAGGGACGCGCGATGCTGCTGCGCCGGGACGTGCTGGCCGTCACCACGGGCCCCGCCGCCGCGGGAACCGCCCGCCCGTCGCGCTTCGGCTGAGGGCGCGCGCATGGACCTGCTGATCGTCCTGGAACAGCTGCTCAACGGCTTGCAACTGGGCATGCTGCTGTTCCTGATCGCCGCCGGTCTGACGCTGGTGTTCGGCATCATGGGCGTGGTCAACCTCGCGCACGGTTCCTTCTACATGCTGGGCGCCTTTGCCGGCGTGTTCTTCGTCAACCTTTCCGGCTCCTTTCTGCTGGGCTGCCTCGCGGCGCTGCTGGCGGTACTGCTGGTGGGCGTGCTGGTGGAACGGCTGGTGCTGCGGCCCTTGCAGGACCGCGGCCATCTCGACCAGGTGCTGGCGACCTTCGGCCTGATCCTGTTCTTCAACGAGGCGATCCGCTGGGTGACCAACAACCAGCCGATGTTCCTGTCACCGCCCGAAGCGCTATCGGGCACGGTGGAGCTGCTGCCCGACCTCTTCTACCCTGCCTACCGGCTGGCGGTGATCGTCACCTCTTCCGCCGTGGCGCTGCTGCTGTGGCTGTTCATCGCCCGCACCCGGGCGGGGATGCTGATCCGCGCCGGCGCCACGCATGGCCGCATGGTGCGCAACCTCGGCGTGGATATCCGCCTGCTCTACAGCCTGGTGTTCGGCCTCGGCGCGGCGCTGGCGGGGCTGGCCGGCTTGATGGTCGGTCCCCTCGTCACGGTGGAGGTCGGCATGGGCGAGCAGGTGCTGATCCTCGCCCTGGTGATCGTGGTGCTGGGCGGCATCGGCTCCGTGCGCGGCACCTTCATCGCGGCGCTGCTGGTGGGGATGCTGGACAGCCTCGGCCGCGCCTTCATGTTCGAGCTGCTGTCGGGCGTGCTGCCGCCGCGCAGCGTCGGCTCCATGGCGCCCGCCGCGGCCTCGCTGCTGGTGTACCTGCTGATGGCGGCGGTGCTGATCGCCCGGCCGCAAGGGCTGTTCCGCCGATGAGCGCCGCCCTGCCCGAAGCCGTGCCCGCCGCCACCGCCCCCTCCCGCCTCGCGCCGCTGCGCCGCCACGCCCTGCCGTTGCTGATGCTGGCCGTGCTGGTGATCCTGCCGCTGGCCGTGCCCGGCTTCTTCACCGGCGTCGCGACGCGCGGCATGGCCTACGGCTTGGCGGCGGCGGCGCTGGGCTTCCTGATCCCACATGGCGGCATGATCAGCCTGGGCCACGCCGCCTATCTCGGCGCCGGCGCCTATGCCGTGCTGCTGTGCCGCATGGCCGGGCTGCACGAGGCCCTGCTGGTCTGGCCGATCGCCGCCGCCGCTGGCGGCGTGCTGGCGCTGCTGTTGGGCGCGCTCAGCCTGCGCACGCGCGGCGTCTACTTCATCATGATCACGCTCAGCTTCGCGCAGATGCTCTACATCATCTTTTCCAGCCTGCAGGTTCTGGGCTCGGTGGACGGCATCGGCCTGCCGGCGCGCAACACCCTGGCCGGCGTCCCGCTGGATGGCACGATCTTGTTTCACTACGTCGTGCTGGCCATCCTCGCCGCCGGGCTGCTGCTGCTCGGCATCCTGTCGCGCTCCGCCTTCGGCCTGGCGCTGCGCGGCGTGCGTGACAACGAGCGCCGCATGCGCGCCGCCGGCTACCGCACCACGCGGCTGATGCTGGCCGCCTTTACCCTATCCGGCGCCCTCAGCGGGCTGGCCGGCGCGCTGGTGGCCAATTTCTACCTCTTCGTCTCGCCCGCCTTCCTGCACTGGCTCCTGTCGGGTGAGTTGCTGGTGATGGTGATCCTCGGCGGCCTGGGCGGCGTCGCCGGGCCGGTGCTGGGCGCCTTCGCGCTGATCGTCGCGGAAACCGCCCTGTCGGAATGGACCACCTACTGGCGCGTCATCCTCGGGCCGGCGGTGATCCTGGTGGTGCTGTTCCTCCCGCAGGGCCTGTCGGGCTGGCGCCGCCGCGGCGAGACCGGCGGGAGTTCCGGGCATGGCTGAGCCGATGTCGCGAACCGCAGCAGTAGCACCCGAGGTGCCTGGCACGGCCGAACCGCTCCTGGAAGTGCGCGGCCTGGGCAAGAGCTTCGGCGCCCTGCACGTCACGGTCGACGTGTCCTTCGACGTCCTCCCCGGCGAGGTGCACGCGCTGATCGGCCCCAACGGCGCCGGCAAGACCACGCTGATCAACCAGCTCTTCGGCGAGCTCCGGCCCGACCGCGGCACGGTGCGCTTCGACGGCCGCGACATCACCGCCCTCCCCCCCGACGCCCGTGCCCGGCGCGGCCTGGCGCGCTCCTTCCAGATCACCAGCGTTCTGGGCAGCCTCAGCGTCCGGGAAAACCTCGCCCTGGCCCTGGCCGGCCGCGACGGCCGCACCCCTTCCCCTTGGCGCCCGCTGCCCGACCGTCCTGACATCGCGGCGGAGGTGGCGCGGCTGCTGCGCCAGGTCGGGCTGGACGGGCAGGCGGAAGCGGCGGCGCGCAACCTCGCCTATGGCCAGCAGCGGGCGCTGGAGATCGCCATGGGCCTGGCGCTGCAACCGCGCCTGCTGCTGCTGGACGAACCCATGGCCGGCACCGGGCCGGAGGAAAGCCAGCGCATGGTCTCCCTGCTGCGCGGGCTGAAGAGAAGCGTCGCCATCCTGCTGGTGGAACACGACATGGACGCCGTCTTCGCCCTGGCCGACCGCCTCACCGTGCTGGCGGAAGGCCGCGTCATCGCCGCCGGCACGCCCGCGGAAATCCAGCGCAACCCCGACGTCCGCGCCGCCTATCTCGGTGACGAGGCAGTGCCGGCATGACCGCGCCGCGGCAACCGCACGGCCCGCACCCCGTCCACGGCACCGGCCCGCTCGCGCCGCCGAGCCCGCGCGCCAGCCGGGACGCGGCACCGTGACCGCCCTGCTGGAACTGCGCGGCGTGCGCGCCGGCTACGGCGGTGCCCAGGTGCTGCACGGCATCGACCTCGACGTGCAGCCGGGCGAGGTCGTGGCGCTGCTCGGCCGCAACGGCATGGGCAAGACCACCACCATCCGCACGGTGATGGGCAACCTGCGCCTCGCGGACGGCGAGATCCGCTTCCGCGGCAGCCGCATCGGCGGCATGGCCGACCACCGCATCGCCCGGCTCGGCCTGGGGCTGGTGCCGGAAGGGCGTGAGGTCTTCCCCACCCTGACGGTGCGGGAGAACCTGATCGCCACCGCCGCCAACCGCGCCGGCAACGCCGCGCCCTGGACGCTGGAGCGCGTGCTGGCGCTGTTTCCGCGCCTCGGGCAGCGGCTGAACAACCTGGGCTCGCAGCTCTCGGGCGGCGAGCAGCAGATGCTGGCGATCGGCCGCGCGCTGATGACCAACCCGACCTTGCTGATCCTGGACGAGGCCACGGAGGGCCTCGCCCCGCTGATCCGGCGCGAAATCTGGAACTGCGTCGGCCAGCTCAAGGCCGGCGGGCAATCCATCCTGCTGGTGGACAAGAACCTGTCCGCCCTGCTCGACCTCGCCGACCGGCACGTGGTGGTGGTGAAGGGGCAGGTCGCCTGGCAGGGCAGCTCCGCCGCGCTGCGCGCCGACCCGGAAGCCCAGCTGCGGCACATCGGCGTGTAACCGACGTCGACCAAGAACCAACACACGGAGGAAACCATGCGGCACAAGCGGATCGGCGCGGTCTTGGCAGGGCTGCTTGCCACCTGGGGGATGCAGGCCCCGGCCGCCGCGCCGGAGCGGATCAAGCTCGGCTACATCACCACCCTGTCCGGCCCCGGCGGCCAGCAGGGCGAGGAGATGCAGCGCGCCTTCCAGCTCGGGCTGGAATCGCTGGGCGGCAAGCTCGGCGGCGTGCCGGTGGACCTCGTGGTGGGCGACGACCAGGCGCGTCCGCAGGCCGCCACCCAGGTGGTGCGGCAGATGATGGACCGCGACGGCGTGCAGCTCGTCACCGGCCTGATCTACAGCAACGTGGTGGAGGCCGTGACCGCCACGGTGATGCCTACGGGCCGGCTGGTGGTGGCCTCCGTCGGCGGCTCCTCGGAACTCGCGGGGCCCAACTGCAACCAGAACTTCTTCGTCATGTCCTGGAACACCGACACGGTGTTCGAGGCGATCGGCGAGGTCCTCAAGCGCAGCGGTGCCCGCCGGGTCGCGGTGGTGGCGCAGAACTTCCAGGCCGGCTGGGACGTGGTGACGGGGGTCAAGCGCGGCTATGGCGGCGACCTCGTCGGCGAGATCCTGGTGCGCATCGACCAGTCCGACTTCGCGGCCGAGCTGACGCAGCTGCGCCAGTCCCGCCCCGACGCGATCGTGTATTTCCTGCCCGGCGGCCCCGGCAATGCCTTTATCCGCCAGTTCACCCAGGCCGGGCTGAACCGCACCATCAAAACCTACGCCGCCACCTTCCAGATCGACGAGATGAGCTTCGCCGCGGTGGGCGACGTGGCGCTGGGCATCCAGACCGTGGGCTCCTGGAGCCCCGGCCTGGACAACCCCGCCAACCGCCGCTTCGTGACGGCCTTCCGCGAGCGCTACAACCGCACCCCCGGCATCCTGGCCGCCATGGCCTACGACACGGTGTTCATGCTGGACGCCGCGGTGCGCGAGGCCGGCGGCCGCATCACCGACACCGACGCGATGCGCACGGCCCTCCGCCAGGCCCGCTTCGAATCCGTGCGCGGCCCACTGAGCTTCAACACCAACAACTTCCCTATCCAGAACTTCTATCTCAACCGCGTCGGCCGCAACGCCCAGGGCGGCCTGCAGACGGAGCTGGTGGAAACCGTGGCGGAACGCCGCGCCGACGTGCACGCCGCGCGCTGCCCGTCGCGGTGAAAAGAAAGCCGGGGGAAGGTATTCCCCCGGTCCCCCATCTATTTTCGTGAGTTTTCCGGGGCGCACCCGAACTCCCGAAAAAAGGAGGGGGCTCGGGGGAGTTCACTCCCCCGACCTTGCTTCCAACCCGTCAGCCTCGCTGATGGTCTAGCGTCCGGCCGCGCCCCACGCCTATGCTGCCCGTCCCGGCACGGGGGCGGGCAGCCTCGTTCCCGAAGAACCGGCAACAAGGTTTCGGAGGAACACGTGCAAAGCATCACCTCGCGGCGTCGCCTGCTCGGCGCGGGCACGGCCGTCCTGCTGGCCACCCCGCGGATCGCGCGGGCCCAGGCGGACTGGCCCAACAAGCCGATCCGCTTCATCGTACCCTTTCCCCCCGGCGGCAGCAGCGACGTCGTGGCGCGCCTCGTGACGCCGGTGGCGGGGGAGCAGCTGCACCAGTCCCTGGTGGTGGAGAACCGCGGCGGCGCCGGCGGCGTCATCGGCGCCGATGCCATCGCGAAATCCGCCCCCGACGGCTACACGATCGGCATCGCCGGCCAGGGCGGGCTGGTGGTCAGCCCCCGCCTCTACGCCCACCGCCCCTACGACCCCACGCGCGACCTGGCCCCCGTCACCCAGCTGATCGAGAGCCCCTTCGTGATCGTGGTGGGCCGCAAGGTCGCCGCCCGCAACCTGCGCGAGCTCCTGGACATGGCCAAGGCGCGCCCGGGCCAGATGTCCATCGGCCATGGCGGCAACGGCACGCTGATGCACCTGTCCACGGAGCTGCTGAACCAGCTGGGCGGCGTGCAGATCATGCCCGTGCCCTATCGCGGCATCGCCCCCTCCGGCGCGGCCGCCGCGGGCGGCGAAATCGAGGCCGCCGCGGTGGACGTGCCCGTGGCACTCAGCCTGATCCAGGATGGCACGCTGCGCGCCCTGGCCGTCACCTCGCGCGAGCGCATCGCTGTGCTGCCCGACACTCCCACCGTGGCCGAGGCCGGCGTGCCCGGCTACGAGACGGTGGGCTGGTTCGGCCTGGTGGCCCCCGCCGCCACCCCGGCGCCGATCATCACCCGCGTCAACGCCGCCTTCACGACGGCCCTGCGCGACCCCACCGTGCGCCGTCGGCTGCTGGAGATCGGCTGCGAGCCCCGCCCCACCACCCCCGAACAGTTCCGCGACATCATCCGCGATGAGTCGGTGAAGTGGAACGAGGTCGTCGAGAAAGCCAACATCCGTATCGAGTAACCCAGCCTCCGCCTCCGACGACCAGCGCGTGGCGCCGGGGCCGAGGGGGCGGGTGTTGGACTTGCTGCGGTGGGTGCCGCACCATCGGGCGATGCAGCGCAGCGCGAAGCGGGCCGACGATGCCCCGGCCGGCCACGACACGGCCCGCACCGTCTACCTCGTGCGGCGGGTGCAGCAGGAGACATTTCTGCGCCTGGAAGCGGCGCTGCAGCCGCTGGACGTCACCACCACGCAGTACACGGTGCTCAGCCTGCTGGCGCGCAGCCCCAGCCTGAGCTCGGCGGAACTGTCGCGGAAATTCTCCGTCACGCCGCAGACCATGATCAAGCTGGTGTCCAGCCTGGAGTCCAAGGGGCTGATCGCGCGCACGGGGGAAGGCGGCGACCGCCGCGCGCTGGCCATCCGCCTTACTCCCGCCGGCAAGCGCGTGCTGGCGCGCTGCGATCGCGCGGTGGACGCGGTGGAAGACAGGCTGCTGGACATCCTGGGGGAAGGGGAACTCGCCTCGCTGCGCCATGCGCTGTCGCGCCTGCTGAAGGAACTGCACCGCCCCGCGCGCGATCCGGCGGCCGCGGGCGAAAAGCCACTTGATCAGCCTGGCTGATTGTTTCTAACCTCCTGGTGAAACAGGGTGGGACGGGCGCGGCGGAAGCAGCCGGCGCGCGGCGGCCCGCGGGAAGGAAACGTCATGGACCAGGAAAACCCTACCGCCGGCACGCGGCAGTTCCCGCAATGGAAGAACGTGCTGGTGGAGGTCGAGGATCGCATCGCCTGGGTGTCGCTGAACCGCCCGGACAAGCGCAACTGCATGAGCCCGGCGCTGAACGACGAGATGGTGGAGATCCTGGACGCGCTGGAGATCGACGACAGCGTCGGCGTGATCGTGTTGACCGGCGTGGGCGACAGCTTCTCCGCCGGCATGGACCTCAAGGAGTTCTTCCGCGCCCAGGACCACCTGCCCTATGCCCAGCAGATGCGCGCGCGCCGTTCCGCCTGGCAGTGGCAGTGGCGGATGCTGATGAACTATTCCAAGCCGACGATCGCCATGGTCAACGGCTGGTGCTTCGGCGGCGCCTTCACCCCGCTGGTGGCCTGCGACCTGGCCATCGCCGACGAGGACGCGCAGTTCGGTCTCTCGGAGATCAACTGGGGCATCATCCCCGGCGGCAACGTCACCCGCGCCGTGGTGCAGACCATGTGCCACCGCGACGCCATGTACTACGTCATGACCGGCGAAACCTTCGACGGCCGCAAGGCCGCGGAGATGAAGCTGGTGAACGAGGCGGTGCCCAAGGACCGGCTGCGCGCCCGCACCACGGAACTGGCCAAGGTGCTGCTGGGCAAGAACCCCACCGTGCTGCGCGCCGCCAAGCAGGCCGTGCGCCACGTCACCGGCATGGAATGGGAGCTCTCCGACGACTACCTGATGGCCAAGAGCGCCCAGGCCCGCCTGCTGGACCCCGAGCGCGGCCGCGAACAGGGCATGAAGCAGTTCCTGGACGAGAAGACCTTCAAGCCAGGCCTCGCCGGCTACAGCCGTGAAGGCTGAGGCCGCCCCAGGGGCAATCGCGATGGGGGCAGCCGTGCCGGGCAGCGCCGCGCCGGCAGGGCGGCTGCCCCCGGGCACGTCGGCGGAGGCCCTGCCGGCCGCCGCCGGGGGCGAGCGGCGGGACGCGGTCACCCGCCTCCTGCGCCCGCGCAGCGTCGCGGTCATCGGCGCCTCGCCCGCGCCCGGTTCGCTGGGCGGCGGCGTGCTGGCCAACCTGGAACGCTTCCGCTTCGCGGGCCCTATCCACCTCGTCCACCCCACCCGGGCGGAGATCAACGGCCGCCCCTGCCTGCCCTCCCCCGACGCGCTGCCGGAGGGCGTGGACTGCGCCGTGCTGGCCATCCCGCGCGCCGGCGTGATGGAAGCGGCGGCAGCCTGCGCCCGCCGGGGCGTGGGCGGGCTGATCCTGTTCTCCGCCGGCTTCGCCGAAGCGGGCGAGGAAGGCCGCGCCGAGCAGGAAAAGCTGGCCGCCCTCGCCCGCGCCCACGGCATGGCGATCGAGGGCCCGAACTGCCTGGGCATGGTGAACTACGTCGACGGCATCCCCCTGACCTTCGGCGGCGCGCAGCCGATCCCGCTGCGCGGCCCCGGCCTGGGCGTGGTGTCGCAGAGCGGCGCCATGGCCTCCGTGCTGCGCGCCGCGCTGCAGGCGCGCGAGATCGACGTCACCTTCACCATCTCCACCGGCAACGAGGCGCTGAACGGCATCGAGGACTTCCTGGAACCCCTGCTGGCGGACGACGCCACCGCCGCCGTGGCGATGGTGGTGGAACAGTTCCGCGACCCGCCGCGCTTCCTCGACCTGGCGCGCCGCGCCCGCGCGATGGGCAAGCCGATCCTGCTGCTGCATCCCGGCCGCTCCGCCGCCGCCCGCCTCTCCGCCCAGACCCACACCGGTGCCATGAGCGGCGACCACGCGGTGATGCGCACCCTGGTGGCCCAGGCCGGCGTGCTGGCCGTGGACACGCTGGAGGAGCTGATCGACCTCGGCGAGCTGACGCTGCGCTGCCCCGCGCGCCCGCAGGCCGGCGCCGCGGTCATGACGGATTCCGGCGCCTTCAAGGCGCTGACCCTGGATTTCTGCGAGGATGTCGGGCTGCCCCTGCCCAGCCTTCCGCCCGACACGGAAGCGGCCCTGCGCGCCGTGGTGCCGGACTTCTTCACCCTGGACAACCCGCTGGACCTCACCGCCCAGGCGCTGGTGGACCCGGACCTGTACCGCCGCACCCTTGCACCGCTGCTGGACAGCGCCGCCTTCGGCAGCGTGGTGCTGGCGGTGATCCTGACCGGCGAGGAAACCAGCCGCCGCAAGCTGCCCCCCATCATCGACGCCCTCGCCGAACTCAAACCCGCCAAGCCCGTGGTGCTGGCCATGCTGGGCGAGGAGGCCCCCGTGCCGCCCGAGCTGGTGTCGCGCTTTCGCGCCCTGGGCGTCCCCTTCTTCCGCTCCCCCGAGCGCGCGCTGCGCGCCCTGGCCCGCTTCACCGAAACGCCCGAGCGGGCCGCGCCCGCCAGCACCGGAGCGCCCGCCGCGGCGAGCGCCCCCTCCGCCGCGCCGCCCGCTCCCGCCTCCTCCGGCGGGCCACCCGCAGCCGCCGCGCCCGCCGGAGCCGCGGCTCCCGAAGTGCCGCCGCTGGACCTCGCGCCGGGCCCGGCCACGGAACACCGCTCCAAGGCGATCCTGGCGGCGCTGGGCATCCCCGTGCCGGCGGGCGAGCTGGTGCACGACCTCGCCGCCGCGCAGGACGCCGCCGCACGCATCGGCTTTCCCGTGGTGCTCAAGGCCCAGGCGGCTGCCCTGGCGCACAAGAGCGATGCCGGCGGCGTGGTGCTGCGCCTGACCGACCCCGAAACCCTGGCCGCCGGCTGGGACGCCCTGCACGCCGCCCTCGCCCGCACCCGGCCGGGGCTGGTGCTGGACAGCGTGCTGGTGGAGCGCATGGCTTCCCCAGGCACGGAGCTGATCCTGGGCGCCCGGCGCGACCCGAACTGGGGCCCCGTGCTGCTGGTCGGGCTGGGCGGCATCTGGGCCGAAGCCCTGCACGACGTCCGCCTCCTCCCCGCCGACCTGCCGGAGGAGGCCATCGCCGCGGAAATCCACCAGCTCAAGGGCGCCGCCCTGCTGCGAGGCTTCCGCGGCACCCCCGCCCTGGACATCCCCGCCGCCGCCGCCATCGCCGCCCGCCTGGGCGCCCTGCTGCGCGCCGCCCCCGAACTGACGGAGGTCGAGATCAACCCCGTGATGCTCTACCCCCAGGGCCAGGGCGCCATTGCCCTGGACGCCCTGGTGGTCCGCGGCTGACCCGCGCCCCTGCGAGGGACCCCGGTCATCGGTTCGCGCGAGGTGCCGGCCCTGGGGGGCGGTTGGTCTTCGGTGTTCCGGCCGGGGCCAGAGGGGCTCTGCCCCTCTGGACACCCCGCGAGGAGCTTAGGCTCCTCGACCTCATGAGTGCCTCCGGCGGGGGCGGGATGGCCGACGGTGCCCGCCGCGACTGACGTGGATCATCCCGCCCCCGCCGGAGGCTCAACGTGGGGTCCGGGGAGTTTAAACTCCCCGGCGGAGGTCCAGGAGGCAGAGCCTCCTGGCCAATGTCAGAACACCCAGGAACAACCGTCCCGCCAGAGCCGGCACACCTTGCGAACCGTTGATCGCGGTTCCTCACAGGGGCTGGCCACTGCGGGGCACGAGGAGAACACCGCTATGGATTTCGCCCTTTCCGAGCAACAGGAGATGCTGCTCGACAGCGTGCGCCGCTTGATGGCCCGCCACGCGCCGCCGGAGGTGGTGCGCCGCCACGACGCCGAGCGCACCTACCCTTACGAACTCTATGACGCCTGGGCCGAGGCCGGGCTGCTCGGCCTCGCCTTCCCCGAGGAGTACGGCGGCGCCGGCGGCGACGCCGTGGACCTCGCCCTGGTGATCGAGGAACTGTCGCGCACCAGCACGGACTTCACCATGGCGGCCGCGGGCAGCGTGTTCTGCGGCCTCAACATCCTGCGGGTGGGTAGCGAGGCGCAGAAGCGGCACTGGCTGCCCAAGGTCATCGCGGGCGAGGTGCGGCTGGCCATCGGCATCTCCGAACCCGATGCCGGCTCCGATGTCGGCGCGCTGCGGACCAGTGCGCGCAAGCAGGGCGACCGCTGGATCGTCAACGGCCAGAAGCTCTGGACCACCGGGGCGGGGCTGCGAGGCAGCGTCATCAGCACCTATGCCCGCACCGACCCCAAGGCGCATGGCCGCCACGGGCTGTCGCTGCTGCTGATCCCCGCCGACAGCCCCGGCGTGGAGCTGCGCAAGCTGGAGATGCTGGGCCGCCGCTGCACCGGCACCTATGAGGTCTTCTTCCGCGACGTCGAAGTGCCGGACGACAACCTCGTGGGCGGCGAGAACGGGGGCTGGAACTGCCTGATGTCCGGCCTGCAGAGCGAGCGCGCCGTCTCGGCCGCCGGCAATTGCGGCGGCGCCCAGGCGGTGGTGGACCTCGCGCTGCACTATGCCGGGGAACGCGTGCAGTTCGGCCGCCCGATCGGCTCCTTCCAGGCGATCGGCCACCGCCTGGCCGACATGCAGACGGAGGTCGACGCCGCCCGCATGCTGACCTGGCGCGCCGCCTGGCTGGCCGCCCAAGGGCGCGACGCGCTGCGCGAGATCACCATGGCCAAGCTCTTCTCCGCCGAAACCTATGTCCGCGTGTCCGGCGAGGGCGTGCAGATCATGGGCGGTTACGGCCTCAACGCCGAGTTCGACATGCAGCGCTATTTCCGCGACGCCCGCAGCGCCACCATCGCCGCCGGCACCTCGGAAACCCAGCGCAACCTGATCGCCGGGCTGATGGGGCTGAAGCAGCGCTGAGGGCACGTCCCGAAGCCGTCGCCTGACCCGTCGCACTCCCAGCCCGCAGCGCGCGCTGCCCGCCGCCGGGCAGCACGGCGGGTCAGGGGGTGTCGATCAGCTCCTTGATGCGGCTGGCCAGGGCTTCCATGGCGAAGGGCTTGGTCAGCACCTGCATGCCCGCCTCCAGCTGGCCGTTGCCCACCACCGCGTTCTCCGCGTAGCCGGTGATGAACAGCACGCGCAGCCCGGGCCGGATCGCCCGCGCCGCATCGGCCAGCTGCCGCCCGTTCATGCCGCCGGGCAGGCCGACATCGGTCACCAGCAGGTCCACCCGCGCCTCCGACTGCAGCAGCCGCAGCCCGGCGGCGCCGTCCGCCGCCTCCGTCGCCGCGTAGCCCAGCTCCTCCAGCACCTCGGCCACCAGCATCCGCACCGTGGCCTCGTCGTCCACCACCAGCACGGTCTGCCCGGCACGCGCGCGCAGCGTCCCGGCGGGGGCCGGCGCCGCCTCGGCCGCGGCCGCCTCGCCCAGGTGCCGCGGCAGGTACAGGCGGACGGTGGTGCCTTCCCCGGGCGCGGAATAGATCCGCACCTGCCCGCCGGATTGCCGCACGAAGCCGTAGATCATGCTCAGCCCCAGCCCGGTGCCCTGGCCCAGCGGCTTGGTGGTGAAGAAGGGGTCGAAGGCGCGCGCCGCCACCTCGGGCGTCATGCCGGCGCCGGTGTCGGACACGCTCAGGGTGATAAAGGCGCCCGGCGGCAGGTCGCGCTCGCGCGCCGCGCGCTCGTCCAGCCAGGTGTTGGCCGTCTCGATCCGCAGCTGCCCGCCATCGGGCATGGCGTCGCGCGCGTTGATGCACAGGTTCAGCAGCGCGTTCTCCAGCTGCGGCGGGTCCACCAGCACCGGCCACAGCGCCTCCGCCCCTGCCACCTCCGTGTCGATGGCCGGGCCCACCGTGCGGCGGATCAGCTCCTCCATCCCGCGCACCAGCCGGTTCGCGTCCGTGGGCCGCGGGTCCAGGGTTTGCCGGCGGGAGAAGGCCAGCAGCCGGTGCGTCAGCGCCGCCGCCCGCCGCGCCGCGCCCTGCGCCGCGGAAACGTAGCGCGCCGCATCCGCCATCCGCCCCTGCGCCACCCGGGTGTTGAGCAGCTCCAGCGAGCCGATGATGCCGGTCAGCAGGTTGTTGAAGTCGTGCGCGATGCCGCCGGTCAGCTGGCCCACCGCCTCCATCTTCTGCGATTGCCGCAGCGCGTCCTGCGCCGCCTGCAGCTCCGCCTCCGCCCGCAGCCGCGAGGACACGTCGTTGGCGTGGTGGAAGGCCCCGGTGATGCGCCCGCCGGCATCGCGCAGCGGCGTGTAGGACACCTCCCAGTGCGGCTTGGCCAGGGTGGGGTCGCCGAACTCCTCCAGGGCGGTGAAGCTTTCGCCGGCCAGGGCACGCGCCATGAAGCCGCGGATCACCGGCGCCTGATCGGGCAGGAACAGGTCGGGGAACACCTCGCCCACCCGCACGCGATGGCCGTAGATGCGGAAGAACTCGTCCGAATGCGCCTGGTTGAAGGCGATCAGCCGGTATTCCGTGTCGAAGGCGCAGACCGGCGAGCGGTCGGACTGGATGATCTTCTCGTACAGGCGCAGCGCGGCCGCGCTCTCGCGCTCCTCGGTGACGTCGCGCGCCACGCAGAACACCAGCCCCTCGGCCGGCACCGCCGTCCAGGACAGGATGCGGTAGTCGCCGCGCCGCGTGCGGAAGCGGTTCTCGAACACCAGCGTGGCCCGTCCGTCCGCCAGGCGCTCCATCTCCGCACGGGTCCTGGCGCGGTCGTCGGGGTGTTCCAGCCATTCGGAGGTTTGTCCGACCAGTTCCGCTTCCTCCCAGCCCAGCACCCGCGTCCAGGACGGGTTCACGCTCAGCCAGACGCCGGCGAGGTCGGCCACTAGCAGCATGTCGCGGCTGACCTGCCAGATGCGGTTGCGCTCGGCCGTGCGTGCCTCGACACGCTGTTCCAGCACCTCGTTCAGCTCGGCCAGCGCCGTGGCCTGCTGCTTGCGGTCGTGGATGTCGGTGCTGGTGCCCACCCAGCCGGTGATGCCGCCCGCCTCGTCGCGCACCGCCTCGGCGCGCGCCAGGAACCAGCGATACGCGCCGTCGTGGCGGCGGACGCGGAACTCCGTCTCGTAGACCTCGCCCGTGCGCAGCGCGTGCGCCCAGGCCGCCCGCGCGCCGGGCAAATCGTCGGGGTGGATCAGCGCCGTCCAGCCCTCGGCCGTGCAGAGCTGTTCCGGCGTCGCGCCGGCATAGTTGTAGACCTGGTCGTTGAACCAGTAGAACCGCCCGTCCGGCTGGGCCGCCCAGATCTGGCTGGGCACCGCCTGGGCGAAGACGCGGAACTGCGCCTCGCTCTGCCGCAGCCCGCGCTCGGCCAGGGCGCGGTCGGTGACGTCGGCACCCTCCACGAAGATGCCCGACACCTGTCCCGCCGCGTCGCGGATCGGGCTGTACACGAAATCGACGTAGTGCTCCTCCACCGGCCCGCCCGGCACGGGCTGCGCGGCATAGAGCAGCCCGCGCGCCGCGAAGGGCCGCCCCGTGCGGAACACCTCGTCCAGCCGGTCCAGGTGGCCCTGCGCCACCGCGTCGGGCAGGGCGTCGGCCACCGTGCGGCCCAGCACCTCGCGGTGGCCCACCAGCCGCAGGAAGCCGGGATTGGCCAGCTCGATGCGGTGCTGCGGCCCCTGCAGCATCGCCATGAAGGTCGGCGCCTGCTCGAACATCTGCGCCAGGCGGTTGCGCTCCTCCACCAGCGCATCCTCCATGCGCTTGCGGCCGGTGATGTCGCTGAACAGCACCGCCACGCGATGCGCGGCCGGATCCCCGATGCGCAGCGCCCGCACGTCGAACCAGCGGCCGAACACCGCGGCGCCGTTCTCGAAATGCACGGGCTGGCCGGTCAGCGCCACGCGGCCATAGGTGTCGAACCAGTGCCGCTCCAGGTCGGGGGCGAAGTCGCTCACCCAGCGCCCCAGCACGTCCGCGCCGGTTTGCCGCTCGAAGGCCGGGTTGGCCTCCGCCACGCGGTAGTCCACCGCCCGGCCGGCCTCGTCGAACGTCATCTCCAGCACGCAGAAGCCGACATCGATGGTCTCGATCAGCGCCCGGTAGCGGGCCTCGCTCTCGGCCACCGCCTGCTGCGCCGCGCGCTGCTCGGTGATGTCCTGCACCACGCCCACGAAGCGCAGCGGCCGGCCATCCGCGTCGCGCTCCACCTCCGCCTTGCGGGCGATCCAGCGCAGCTCGCCGGTGTCGGCGCGGCGGATGCGGTAGGCCACGTCGCCCGCCACCTCGCCGCTGCGGCGCGACTCCGCGTTGGAGGGCAGCGCCGCATCCTCCGGCAGCACCAGCCGCTCGACCTCGGCGGCGGGGAAGCGGTCGCGCGGCGGCAGGCCGTACAGGCGGCAGAACTCCGGCGAGGCCTGCAGCATCCCGTCCTCCACGCCGACGGTGAAGACGCCCACCCGCCCCGCTTCCTGCGCCCGCCGCAGCCCCAGCTCGGCGTCCCGCAGCGCCTGCTCGGCGCGGTGCTGTTCCGTGCGGTCGCGCAGCACCTTGACGAAGCCCACCGCCGCGCCGGCCTCGTCGCGCAGCGGCATGGTGGTGCCGTTGGCCCAGAAGCGCCGGCCATCGGCGCGGACATGCCAGCGCTCGTCGCTGCCGCGCCCGCTCTCCAGCGCCTCGCGCATCTCGGCCGCCGGACGCCCGGCGGCGCGGTCCTCGGGCGTGAAGAAGCGCTCGGTGGGCTGGCCGAGCATCTCCGCCTCCGTCCAGCCCAGCACGTTTTCCGCCCCCGTGTTCCAGCCGGACACGCGGCCCTGCGGGTCGGTGCTGATGATGGCGTAGTCGGTGACGCTGTTCAGCGTCTGTTGCTGCAGCGCGCCGCGCCGGGTCAGCTCGGTCAGTGCCGCGTTGCGCTCGGCCAGGGCGCGGCGCAGCGCGATCTGGGTGCTGACCTGGGCCGCCAGGGTGCGGAGGGTGAAGAGCTGCCGCTCATCCAGCCCCTGGGCATGCGGCACCGTGTCCAGCACGCAGAGCGCACCGATCGGCAGCCCCTCGGCTTCCAGCGGCATGCCGGCATAGAAGCGGATGCCCGGCCCGCCGGTGACCAGCGGGTTGTCGGCGAAGCGCGGGTCGCGCGTGGCATCGGGCACCACCATGCCGCCGGGCTGCAGCAGGGTGTGCGGGCAGAAGGCGACCTCGCGCGCGATGTGGCGGGTGCCTAGCCCGACCTCCGCCTTGCCCCATTGCCGGTCCGCATCCACCAGGTGGATGCCGGCCATGGGCATGCCCAGCAGCTCGGCGGCCAGCCGCACGAGGTCATCGAAGGCCTGTTCCGGCGAGGTGTCCAGCAGCCCCGTGCGGTGCAGCGCGGCCAGGCGCTCCGCCTCCGTCCAGATCTGCGCCCCCGTCACCACGCCGCGGGGCGAAACCCCGCTGGCCGTGCCACCCGCCGCGGCGCCGTCCCCCGCCGCCCCGAGCCCGTCCTCCCCGGCCCGGTCAGTCATGGCCCGGCTCCCGCGCGGCGGGCGGCGCGTCCAGCCTACGCGGCGGGTCCACCCGGCTCAGCAGCCGCAACCCCGCCCGCACCACCTCGCTGGCGCTGCCGTAGCGGCCGGATTCCACCTGCGCCGCGATGAAGCGGCGCAACTCCGGCGTCAGGGAAACGGTCAGCGCATCATTGGCGGGCATGGCCGCGGTTCTTAGCAGTCCACCCCAGGGGATGACATCCTAACACCCGCCCGGTTCCGGGTGGGGCGGCTGTTCCTGGGTGTTCGGGCGGCGGCCAAAGGGGCGCCACCCCTCTGGACACCCCAGGACGAAGGCGAAGCCTTCGTCCCGCGCGAGGAGCTTGGGCTCCTCGACCTCATGAGTGCCTCCGGCGGAGGCGGGTTGGCCCGCGTTGTCCGTGATGACCAACCTCGGCCATCCTGCCCCCGCCGGAGGCACTCAACGCGGGGTCCGGGGAGTTCGTAACTCCCCGGCGGAGGTCCAGGAGGCAGAGCCTCCTGGCCAACGCTCACACCACCCAGACCAACCACCCCAACCCGGAAACCCGGGCGGAATCGTCAGCCGCCGAGGGGTTTGAAGAACAGAACCGTGGCTTCGGCGCGGCCCGCGGCGTCCAGGGCGTAGCCGGGGATACGGCCGGCTTCCAGCCAGCCGAGTTCGCGAAACAGCGGCTCGGCGCCGCTCCCGGCCAGGGTGTCCAGCGTCAGCAGCCGGCGGCCCAGGCCGCGGGCGGCCTGTTCGGCCCGCTGCATCAGGACGCGGGCCACGCCGCGGCGACGGAAGGCGGGGTCCACCAGCAGCTTGCGGATCTCCGCCCGGTGCGGCTGGTTCTGCGGCGTGGCGAGGTGCAGCTGCACCGTGCCGGCCATGCGCCCGTCCAGCCAGGCCGCCAGCAGCAGCCGCTTGCCCGTGGCCACCTCGGCCGACACGGCGCGCCAGTGGCGGCGCGCCACGTCGGGGGCCAGCGGCGGCAGGAAGGACACGGACGCGCCCTCCGCCACGCAGCGGATCAGGATGGCCGACAGGCGCCGCTCGGCGCTGGCGGCGGCGGCGGCGTCCAGCGCTTCCACCACCAGCCCGCGCGCCGGCTTGGCGTAGCGGAACTCCAGCGAGCGCGACACGTCGTCCAGGATGCGGATGGAGCCCGAGCGGACGTAGCCGTGCTTCTCGTAGAAGGCATGCGCGGCGTCGAAGCGGGTGTCGGTCCACAGCACGAAGCGCTGCGCCCCCGCCGCCACCGCGTGCGCTTCCGCCGCGTCCAGCAGGGATTGCGCCAGGCCGCTGCCGCGCCGGTCGCGGCGGACATAGACGCGGCAGATTTCCCAGGCCTCGTCGGCGCCCAGCGGGCGGGTGCCGACCATGCCCACCACCTCGCCGCCCTGTTCCGCCGTCCACAGCGCGCCGCCGCGCCCGGCGAAGTAGCTGGCCAGCGCCCGCAGCTCCGGGTTCTCGCCGTCCACGTCCAGGATGCAGTTGGGGTATTCGCCCCAGGCGTCGCCGATCAGCCGGATGAAGCCCGGCGCGTCGTCGTCGCGGCCGGGGCGGAGAAGGGCGGGAGAAAGCAGGTCGGCCATGGGCGCCAGCCTATCACGGGCGGCGCGCGGCCGGAGAGGTGCAACGCGCCGAGGCCCGCGGGTCCATCGCCCCTGCGCCCCGCCGGCGTCGCACTGCACCGCGCCGCGCCGTGCCGTGTCGCGCCGCTCCGCTCCGCCCTGTCCCGCCCCGCACTGCCCCGCCCCACGGCGCGGGCGCCCTTGCCCCGTCCCATCCACTGCCGGCCTCCCTGCCCCGGCGCCGCGGCGCCGGAATGCCGGCGGGGGACGCGCAACCCGGCGGTGTTCCCCCGCATTCACCTCGCGACGCGGGCGTGCAGAATAACCGGCGAAGGGACCGGCTCCTGCCGCGCCCGCCCGGACATCCAGGAAACCGCCCATGCGCCCGTTCGTCCTCGCCCTGCTCCTGAGCCTGCCCAGCCTCGCCGCCGGGGCGCAGGAGGCCGCCGCCCCGGACGGCGCGCAGCTGTTCCGCGCCCAGTGCGGCGCCTGCCACGGCATGGACGCGCGCAACCGCGTCGGCCCCGGCCTGGCCGGGGTCTGGGAACGCCGCGCCGCCGCGGTGGAGGGCTTCCGCTATTCCCCCGCCCTGCGCGCCAAGGCCGAGGGCGGGCTGAGCTGGGACGAGGAGAACCTGCGCGCCTACCTGCGCAACCCGCGCGAGCTCGTGCCCGGCGGGTCGATGCCCTATCCGGGCCTGCGCGACGAGGCGCGGCTGACCGCGCTGGTGAACTGGATCCGCGACAACGGCGGCAAGTCCTGAGGGCAGCGAGTCTTCGTTCTGGTGCGGTGAAAGAAGTAAGTCCGGGGGAGTTCACTCCCCCGGCCTGGCCGCACGGGCCGGATGTGTCAGATTCCGCCCGAAATGCCACATCCGGCCGCACCCCGGCCCGCCCGGGCAGGCGACCCCCGAGGTAATTCTCTTGACGAATCAGCCACTTGGCTGATAGGAATACCGTCCGAAACGCCCGATCCGCGCCCTTTCGGCGAGGTCCGGGTAAGGAAGTAAGATGGTAAGGAAGTAAGGCGAACCGGCCGGACGCGGCGCGCCCGGCCGGCGGTTCCTCAGCGCCGGCGCAGCATCCGCACGTCGCGCACCGCGCCGCGGGCGGCGCTGGTGGCCATGGCGGCGTAGGCCTGCAGCGCGGCCGACACCTGCCGCTGCCGCGGCGCCGCCGGCTGCCAGCCATCCGGGCGGGCGTCCATGGCGGCGCGGCGCGCGGCCAGGGTGGCGTCGTCCACCGCCAGGTGGATGGTGCGCTCGGGGATGTTGATCTCGATGCGGTCGCCGGTCTCCACCAGCCCGATCGTGCCGCCCTCCTCCGCCTCGGGCGACACGTGCCCGATGCTGAGACCGGAAGAGCCGCCGGAGAAGCGCCCGTCCGTCACCAGGGCGCAGGCCTTCCCCAGGCCCTTCGACTTCAGGTAGCTGGTCGGGTACAGCATCTCCTGCATCCCCGGCCCGCCGCGCGGCCCCTCGTAGCGGATCAGCACCACCTCGCCCGGCACCACCTTGCCGCCCAGGATGCCCTCCACCGCGGCGTCCTGGCTCTCGAACACGTGGGCGGGGCCGCTGAAGCGCAGGATGCTCTCGTCCACCCCGGCGGTCTTCACGATGCAGCCCTCTTCCGCGAGGTTGCCGTAGAGCACGGCCAGCCCACCATCGGCGGAGAAGGCGCTTTCCCGCGCGCGGATCACGCCCTTCTGCCGGTCGTCATCCACCTCTTCCCAGCGCTGGTTCTGCGAGAAGGCCACCGTGGTCGGGATGCCGCCGGGCGCCGCGCGGAAGAAGTGGCGCACCTTCTCGTCGGCGGTGCGCTTGATGTCCCAGCGCTGCAGCGCCTCGGCCATGGTGTCGGAATGCACGGTGGGAACGGAGGTATCGAGCAGCCCGGCGCGGTCCAACTCGCCCAGGATGCCCATGATGCCGCCGGCGCGGTGGACGTCCTCCACGTGCACGTCGGGCACGGACGGCGCCACCTTGCACAGCACCGGAACCCGGCGGCTGAGCCGGTCGATGTCGCGCATGGTGAAGTCCACCCCGCCCTCCACCGCCGCGGCCAGCAGGTGCAGCACGGTGTTGGTGGAACCGCCCATGGCGATGTCCAGCGTCATCGCGTTCTCGAAGGCCGGGAAGGTGGCCACCGAGCGCGGCAGCACGCTCATGTCGTCGGTCTCGTAGTGCCGGCGGGTGATCTCCACGATCCGCCGCCCGGCTTCCAGGAACAGTTCCTTGCGGTCGGCGTGCGTCGCCACCACCGTGCCGTTGCCGGGCAGCGAGAGGCCCAGCGCCTCGGTCAGGCAGTTCATGGAATTGGCGGTGAACATGCCCGAGCAGGAGCCGCAGGTCGGGCAGGCCGAGCGCTCGATCACCGCCACCTCGGCATCGGTGATCGAGCTGTCGGCCGCGGCCACCATGGCGTCGATCAGGTCCACCGAGCGCTTGACGCCGCGGTGCACGACCTTGCCGGCCTCCATCGGCCCACCCGAGACGAAGATCGCGGGGATGTTCAGCCGCATCGCGGCCATCAGCATGCCCGGCGTGATCTTGTCGCAGTTGGAGATGCAGACCATGGCGTCGGCGCAGTGCGCGTTGACCATGTATTCCACGCTGTCGGCGATCAGCTCGCGCGAGGGCAGGCTGTAGAGCATGCCGTCGTGGCCCATCGCGATGCCGTCATCCACCGCGATGGTGTTGAACTCCTTGGCGACGCCGCCCGCCGCCTCGATCTCGCGCGCCACCATCTGGCCGAGGTCCTTCAGGTGCACGTGCCCGGGCACGAACTGCGTGAAGGAGTTGACCACGGCGATGATCGGCTTGCCGAAGTCGCCGTCGCGCATCCCCGTGGCGCGCCAAAGGCCGCGGGCGCCCGCCATGTTGCGGCCGTGGGTGGTGGTGCGCGAGCGATACTGGGGCATGGGGCGATATCCTGTTCGGCAGCCCCCTCGCAAGGGGGCCGCAGGCCGGCTGCGCCGGTCGGTGCTTGCCGCCCCCTCTAGCGCGGTGTGGCCAGGGGGGCCAGCGCCTTGTTTCGGGCCCTGGCCCGCCGGGGGCGCGGCCCCTGGCACGTCACGCGGCGTGACGCCGCCTGGAAGCCTGGGGCAGCCGTGCCGATATGCCGGCTCCACCGCGAGTGCCGGAACCCCCTTGTCCGAAGCCACCGTTCTGCCGGCCGGGGCCGCCCTGCCGGTGGCGCCGCTCTCCCCCCTGCGCCTGCTGCGCACCGTGCTGCGCAACCCGATGGAGGCGATCCCGGCCGCCACCCTCACCGAGCCCATCGTGCAGCAGGGCGTGTTCAGCTATCGCCGCGTCTTCGTGATGGCGCCCGAGCTGGTGGGCCAGGTCCTGACGGCCGAGGCCGATGCCTTCGTCAAGGCGGAGGCGATGCAGCGCGCCCTGAAGCCCGCGCTGGGCGAGGCCATCCTGACCGCCGACGGCGAGCGCTGGCGCTGGCAGCGCCGCGCCGCCGCGCCGATCTTCCGGCACGAGCGCATCCTGGGCTTCCTGCCGGAAATGCTGACCGCCGCCGGCCGCACGCGCGACCGCTGGCTGGCCCTGCCGGCCGGGCAGCCGGTGGATCTCGGGCACGAGATGATGCGCACCACCTTCGACATCATCGTGGACACCATGCTCTCGGGCCGCGGCGACATCGACGTGGACCGGGTGGAGCAGGGCATCACCGATTATCTCGGCGCCACCTCCTGGGCCATCGCCCTGGCCATGCTGCACGCGCCCGCCTGGACGCCGCATCCCGGCCGCCGCCGCGCCGAGCGGGCCCGCGACTACCTGCGCGACGAGCTGCTGCGCCTGGCCACCGCCCGGCGCGGCGCCGACCCGGCGGGCCACGGCCCGGAGGGCGAGGAGCGGCGCGACCTGATCTCCCTGCTGCTGCAGGCGCAGGACCCCGACACCGGCCAGGCCATGGACGACCAGGACGTGGCCGACAACCTGCTGACCTTCATCACCGCCGGGCACGAGACCACCGCCCTGGCCCTGGCCTGGAGCTTCTACCTCCTCGCCCTGCACCCCGCCGTCGAGGCGCGCGTGCTGGCGGAAATCGCCGCCGTCACCGGCGGCGGCCCGCTGCGGCCGGACCACGTCCCCGCCCTGACCTACGTGCGGCAGGTGATCCAGGAGGCCATGCGCCTCTATCCGCCCGCCCCCATCGTCGCCCGCACCGCCCAGCGCGACGTGCGGCTGGGCGACCTGCCCGTCCGCGCCGGCACCCCCGTCTACATCCCGGTGTATTCCGTGCACCGCCACCGCACGCTGTGGGAGGAGCCGGACCGCTTCGACCCCGATCGCTTCCGCCCGGAACTGGCCAAGGCCCGCCACCGCTACGCCTTCCTGCCCTTCGGCGCCGGGCCGCGCATCTGCATCGGCGCTTCCTTCGCCACGCTGGAAGCCGTGGCGATCCTGGCCACGCTGCTGCCCGCCCTGCGCCTGTCCCTGGCCGGCAACACCGCCCCCGGCCTGCAGATGCGCATTACCCTGCGCCCCAGCCCGGGCCTGTTGATGCTGCCGGCCCGCCGCGCCGCCTGACCCCGGCCGATAGCCGCCGAGTCGACAGGGCGGGCGGGGTGGTTCATCTGCCTGCGGCCATGCCCTGGAGCCTTGACGCCCGCATCCCCGTGACGGTTCTGCCCGATGAGGCCGCGCTGGCCACCGCGCTGGCCGCGGGACCGCCGGCCGCCGCGCTGTTCGAGGCACCGCCGCCGCCCCTGCCGGCCGGGCTGCTCGCCGCGGTGAGCTTCGAGCCCTTCGGCGCGCATCTCGCCGGCTGTTCCTGCTGTGGCGGCCGCTCGCCCGCCGCGGCGGCGCTGGAGCGGTTGTTCCAGGCGCGGCAGGGCGGCGCCGCGGCCTGGTTCGACCGCGTGCTGGCCCTGGTGGAAACGCCCGCAGCCCGCGCCATGCTGGACGAGGCGCTGCAGCAGGACGTGGCAACCCTGGCGCATTTCCGCCGGGCACCCTGACAACCGCCCGCAGGCCGCAGCGATGCGCGGCTGCCCGGGGCAATGAAGCATCGCGTCGCGGCGGCACGGCAGTCATCGCAACATCGGCAGTATTCGGTGCCTCTCAGGGAAGTTTTCATGAAGCTGAGGCAACCTGTGGCACCATACGGTGCTCACTCTGAAGGAACGGGGTGATGGGCACCCCGGAGTACGCGTGACATGAGCAGCGTCGAGAACGTCGACGAATCCGACCAGCGGGCCACCAAGCCCTGTCGCAACTGCTCCGGCGGCCGCTCGGCGCCCTTTCCCTTCTCCATGGCCTTCCAGCCGATCGTGGATCTGGAAGACCGCCGCGTCGTCGCCTACGAGGCGCTGGTGCGCGGCCCGGCCGGCGAGGGTGCCAGCACCGTGCTGACCCACGTCACCCCCGACAACCGCTACGCCTTCGACCAGTCCTGCCGCCGCCGCGCGATCGAACTGGCGGCGGGGCTGGAGCTGGGGCTGGGCGGCGCCCGGCTGTCCATCAACTTCATCCCCGGCGCCATGTACGAACCGGAAAACTGCGTGCAGGCGACGCTGGCCGCCGCGCGGCGCTTCCACTTGCCCCTCGACCGCCTGATGTTCGAGCTGACCGAGAACGAGAAGGTGCAGGACGTGCCCCATCTGCGGCGCATCCTGGACGTCTACAAGCGGCACGGCTTCGTCACGGCCCTGGATGATTTCGGCGCCGGCTATGCCGGGCTGAATCTGCTGGCCGAGTTCCAGCCCGACCTGATCAAGCTCGACATGGCGCTGGTGCGCGACGTGGACCGGCACGCCGCCCGCCGCTGCATCATCGCCGGCGTGCTGCAGATGACCCGCGACCTCGGCATCGGGGTGATCGCGGAAGGGGTGGAAAGCCCGGGCGAGGTGGCGGCGCTGCGCGACATGGGCGTGCGCTGCTTCCAGGGCTACCTGTTCGCGCGGCCGGGCTTCGAGGAACTGCCGGCGGTCACCTTCTAGCCCGGCCACCGGCCGCGGCCGGCGACACGGGGCCGCCTGGCGGGACGGGGACGTGCGGCGCGCGGGAAGGGCAGAATCGGCCACCGCCCGTTTCAGGCAGGGCGCGCTTGGCGCCGTCCGTTCAGGTGCGCACGGGTTCCGGCTGCAGCCGGTGCAGCACGACGCGGTTCCGGCCGTCCTGCTTGGCCCGGTACATGGCCGCGTCGGCGGCGTTGAGCAGATCGTCCATGCCGGCGATGCCCGGGCCCATGCTGGCGCAGCCCAGGCTCAGCGTGACCGGCACGGCGGTGCCGGCATGCTCCACCGGCCGCTCGGCCACGGTGCAGCGCAGGTGTTCCGCCACCTCGGCCGCTTCCGCTTCCCCCATTCCGGGCAGCAGCACCACGAACTCCTCGCCGCCGTAGCGGGCCAGGGTGTCCACCGCGCGCAAGCCGTCGCGGCAGCGCCGGGCCAGTTCCCGCAGCACCGCATCCCCCGCCGCGTGGCCGCAGCTGTCGTTGATGCGCTTGAAGTGGTCGGCATCGAACATGATGGCCGAGAGCGGCGAGCCGTGGCGCTTCCAGCGCGCGATCTCGATCTCGCCCACGTCGAAGAGCCGGGCGCGGTTGGCCGCGCCGGTGAGGTGGTCGGTGGTCAGCAGCCGGCGCAGTTCGTCCGTGCTCACCTTGCGCTCGGCGGTGTCGCGCATCACCACGGAAAAGCCATGGATCTCCCCGTCCTGCTCGCGCAGCGCGGCCACCAGGCTCTGCATCCAGCTGCCGCGGCCGTCGCGGTTGATCCGGCGCCCTTCCTCCACGGCCCAGCCTTCGCGCCGCGCCCGCTCGATCTGCTCCTGCGCCTTGTTGCGGATGACGTCCTCGGCCGCATAGAACTGGTGCAGCGTGCGCCCCAGCACCTCCGCCTCGGTGAAGCCGGTGTGACGCTGGGCGGACGCGTTCCAGCTGTCGATCCGCCCGTCGCGGTCGAGCGAGAACAGGGCGAAGTCGTGCACCCCCGCCAGCAGGGTGCCGAACCAGGATTCCGCCTGCTGCAGCCGCCGCTCCTGCGCCACCTGCGCCGACACGTCGCTCAGCACCGCCATGATGCAGTCCGGCCGGATGCGCAGCAGGGTGCAGGACAGCACGGCGGGCCGGTCGGCCACCTGGCTGACGTGGATGCGGTGGTTCTCGCAAATCGTGCCGCGGGGTTCGTGGAAGTCGGCGACCAGGTTACGCAGCTCGGGCGCGTAGCCTTCCAGGCAGGTGAACAGGTTCTCCAGCACCGGCGTGGCCAGCAGCGGCAGCAGCATCTGCGCCGCGGGCGGGTTCAGCATCTGCACCGCGCCGCTGGCGTCGAGCTGCAGCAGCCCGGCCGGGCACATGTACAGGAAGCCGAGCAGCGCCTCGTGTTCCTCCTCCAGGGAGCCGGGCGGGGGCGCGGCGTCCATCGCGCTGGCTCAGCGCTGGATCAGCAGGAAGCGCCGGTCCAGCCCGGGGCGACGCAGCAGGCGCAGCTGCACCGGCGTGGGCCGCATCCGCAGCGTCAGCACATAGGGCACCACCGCGTCCAGCTCGGCCTCTTCCTCGAAGCGCTGGGCGACCATGTAGTTGTTCATGCAGGGTGCCACCGCCGTGAACAGGTGCTGCCCGATCACCCGGGACAGGCTGAGCCCGGCGAGCCGCGATTCGGCGGCGTTGTAGACGTCCACCACGCCCTCGGGTGTCATCCCGATCACCCCGAAGGGCAGCGCGTCCAGCGCTTCGGGCGACATGGCGGCCAGGGTGTCGGCCGAGATTTCGGGAAAGCCGTGTCCTGCGGTGGCGGCGGTCGCGGCGGCGGGGCGGGTCTGGGTCTGCGCGTCCATGCCCGGAAGCAAACCACGCCGATGGTATCGGAGCCGCTAACGCTACGGCCCCGGCATGAAATATCCCGTGCGGGCCTCAGGCTTCCGGCAGGGCGCGGTCGCCTTCCCCCAACGGCTTCTGCATGAACACCACGTCCACCCAGCGGCCGAACTTCAGCCCTGCCGCCCGCAGCACGCCGGCCTGGCGGAAGCCCAGGGACAGGTGCAGCCCGATGGAGCTCACGTTCTCGCTGTCGCCGATCACCGCCAGCATCTGGCGGAAGCCCGCGGCCTCGGCCCGGCGCAGCAGCTCCGCCACCAGCGCCTTGCCCACACCCTGGCCGCGCACGTCGTCGCGCACGTAAATCGAGTCCTCGGCGGTGAAGCGATAGGCGGAACGGTCGCGGAACTGCGCGAAATAAGCGTAGCCCACCACCTCACCGGCCTCGTTCTCCGCCACCAGCCAGTTCCAGCCATGCGCCAGCCCCTTCTCGAAGCGCCGGCCGATCTCCGCCTCGTCCGGCGCCTCTTCCTCGAAGGTGCCGGTGCCGTGCAGGACATGATGGGCGTAGATCGCGGTGATCGCGGAAATGTCGGCAAGGCTCGCGTCGCGGATCGGCAATCCCGTACCCTCCTGGTGGGCCCGCAACTTGGCGGCCTGCCGCAACGCCCGCAAGCCGCCGCGCCCGGGTGCGCACGCTGCGGCCGGGAAGAACCGCGGTCCCTGGCGCTGGCGTGGCCTTCGGGCTGGTGGGTCGGTCGGTCTTGGGTGACTCGGGCCGCGGCCAGAGGGGCCCTGCCCCTCTGGACACCCCGCCAGGAGCTTAGGCTCCTAGAGGCTGTTGTGGACCTGCTCCAGGTTGAGGAGGTTCTTGAGCATGAGGCAGGCGAAGGCGACGAGATGCAGGCCCGCGAGGGTTTCGGGGAGGCGCTCGTAGTCACGGACGAGGCGG
>NZ_JBLLEB010000029.1:0-54626 GCF_047690175.1 Roseomonas sp. BN140053
GAGGCTGTCCGCGCCGTCGTTGCCGTAGAGCTTGTCGTCGCCAGCACCGGCCCGCAGCGCGTCGTTGCCCAGGCCGCCGCTCAGCGTGTCGTTGCCCAGCCCCGCCAGCAGCGTGTCGTTGCCATCGCCACCCTCCAGCGTGTCCTGCCCGTCGCCGCCGTCCAGCGTGTCGTCGCCCGCGCCGCCGATCAGCGTGTCGTCACCCTCGGCACCCTTGAGCAGGTCCCGCCCCTCGCCGCCGTCCAGCAGATCGTGGCCCAGCCCGCCGCTCAGCGTGTCGTTGCCCAGCCCCGCCAGCAGCCGGTCGTTGCCGTCACCGCCGTTCAGCACGTCCTGCCCGTCGCCACCGTCCAGCAGGTCGTTGCCCAGGCCACCCGTCAGCGTGTCGTCGCCCGCGCCGGTGGTCAGCTGGTCGTCGCCCGCCCCGCCGTCCAACAGGTTCCGGCCACCACCGCCCAGCAATGTGTCGTTGCCCAGCCCGCCCAGCAGCGTGTCACTGCCCAGGCCCGCTGCCAGCCGGTCGTTGCCATCGCCGCCGTCGAGCAGGTTGTTGCCCTCGCCCCCGTCCAGCCGGTCGTCGCCCGTCTCGCCGTAGAGCTTGTCGCTGCCTTCCGCACCCGACAGCGTGTCGTTGCCCAGCCCGCCATAGGCCAGGTCGTCGCCCAGCTCGCCATAGACGCTGTCCGCCCCGTCGCCGCCGTACAGCGTGTCGTTGCCCGCGCCACCTATCAGCGTGTCCAGCCCCGCCTCGCCGTAGAGGCTGTCCGCGCCGTCGTTGCCGTAGAGCTTGTCGTCGCCAGCACCGGCCCGCAGCGCGTCGTTGCCCAGGCCGCCGCTCAGCGTGTCGTTGCCCAGCCCCGCCAGCAGCGTGTCGTTGCCGCCGCCGCCCTCCAGCGTGTCCTGCCCGTCGCCGCCATCGATGCGGTCGTCGCCTTCCTCACCGAACAGCGCGTCATCGCCCTCGCCGCCCAGCAGCGTGTCGTTGCCCAGCCCGCCATAGGCCCGGTCGTTGCCCGCCTCGCCCACCAGGGTATCGGCACCCTCGCCGCCATAGGCCAGGTCACCGCCCGCACCCCCGTTCAGCAGGTCGCTCCCCACGCCGCCCAGCAGCGTGTCCGCGCCATCCTCGCCGAACAGCTTGTCGTCGCCCTCGTCGCCGAAGATCAGGTCCTGCCCGGCCCCGCCGCCGAGCTGGTCGTCGCCCGCATCCCCGCCCAGCCGGTCGTTTCCGGCCTCCCCGAACACCCGGTCAGCCCCCAACCCACCCCGCAGCAGGTCGTCGCCCTCGCCACCCAACAGCTTATCGTCCCCGCCCGCGCCATCGATGCTGTCCGACCCCGCCGTGCCCAGCAGCACGTCGTTCAGGTCACGGCCCATCCGGAACAAACGGTCCGCCGGACGCAGCAGGGAAAAATTCGGTTCCTGGCTCATGCTCATGCCCCCGTGAGTGGCACCAAGCACCTCTTCCCGCTCGCGCGTGGCCCGACAGCGCAGGTCAGCGAAGAGGCAAGGAGCTTGGCGGAGAAGTGGACGGCCGCGATGCGCTGCAGCATCACCAACAACTTCTTAACTCACGCCATCGTGTACATCCACTGGTTGTATAGCTATAATTGCAACAGATGGATGCAGAGCAAGTTTCAACCTGAAGTTGCGTTCTTCGGATTCGATTCGCTGGCGGGAGGGCCGATGCCTCCTCAGGGGCAGTTCAGCCGCGGAGCAGCGCCGCTTCGGTTTCGGCCTGCAGCGGCATAGCCGCGGCCGCACCGGTCCGCCCGATGGCGATCGAGGCCGCCGCCGCCGCCCGTCGCATGGCCGCGGCCAGGGGCTCGCCCCGCGACAAACCCGCCGCGAGCACCCCGCACCAGCAATCCCCCGCCCCCGTGGTATCGACCACGCTGGCCGCGAAGGCGGGCTGGTGCAGGATCGCCGCCGCCGTAGCGGCGTCCGCCCCGGCCTCGCCGCGCGTGACCGCGACATCCACGCCCAGGGCCGCCCGCAGGGCCTGGGCGTCGGGGGATGATCCCAGCCGGTCGGCCAACCAGGCCGCCTCGTGCTCATTGGCCACGAGCAGGTCCAGCCCTCCCAGCAGGGAGAGCGCATCCTCGGGCGGCGCGAAGTTCAGCACCACCCGGGCGCCCCGCCGCCGGGCGCGCCCGATCAGCTGCTCCATCTCCGCCACCGGCACTTCCATCTGCAGCAGCAGGACGGTGGCTGGTGACAGGATGGCGTCCTCGACCTGGTCGGCACGGGCCAGCGCGTTGGCCCCGGGCGCCACGGCGATCTGGTTGCGCCCCGCCTGGTCCACGCAGATGCAGGCCGCCCCGGTCGGCGCGTCGGTGTCCCGCAAGCGGGTCAGGTCCACCCCGGAATCGCGCAGGGCCGACATCGCCACCGCCGCGAGGGCATCGCGGCCGACCGCGCCGGCAAACGCCGTGGGCACCCCGTCTCGCGCCGCGGCAACCGCCTGGTTGGCGCCCTTCCCACCGGGCAGTGCCCGCCAGGCCTGCCCCATCACCGTGCGCCCGGGGGCTGGCAGCTCCGGCACTGGAAACACCAGGTCGGCATTGGCCGAGCCGAACACCAGCACGCCCATCAGCCCGGCCCGCCCCGGCGAGATCGCGCAGCGCACCTCATGCGGTCGCGCGCCCCAGCGCGAAGCCCGCCAGCAGGCAGCCGAGCATGATCGCCCCCAGGTCGCCCAGCAGCGCCTGCGCCAGGGGCAAGCCGATAAACAGCGCCAGCAGGATGGCGGTGACGGAAACCGGGCGACGCCACCAGGGCCGCCGCGGCGCGCCGGGCTGCGACCGCCCGGCGTTCTTGTTCTTGCTGCCGCCGGCGGGGCGGGGCGGCGGGCTGCTCACCCGCCGGGCCGGCTTGCTGCTGCCGTCACGCTTGACGGCGGCGCCGCTCACGCGTCGCGTCCCAGCACCGCCAGCAGTTCCCGCCATTCGCGCTTGCTCAGCCCCGAGGCCTCGGCCGTCACCGCCTGCCCGGCCAGCATCCCGCGCACCGCTTCCAGCATGCGCGCGGACAGCGTCACCGCGCCCAGCCGGTATTCCCGGAACGCCTCGGCACACAGCGGCACCCAGGCTTCCAGCACGCGCAGCATGGCGTCGGCATAGACGCGGATCTCGTACTGGGCGTGCGGGTCGGCGCGCAGGCTCAGGAAGCTCATGAGGTTGTGGAGGTCGGCCTTCCAGTACCACTGGGTATAGGCGTTCAGGGTCAGGTTCATCCGCGCCAGCTCGCGCGCCAGGCCCTGGCGGGACGGGTCGATCGGCTGGCCCGACTCGTCCTCGTTCAGCATCTCCAGGTAATGGTCGTAGTTGCGGCCGGCATCATCGCGCAGCAGGCCCAGCACGCGCTCGGCTTCCTCGCCCTCCAGCACCGCGCCGCGGCCCTGGCGGTTGCTGCTGGACTGCGCGGCCAGCGCGGCGCGGTCGGGCAGGTAGAATTCCCGGTCCAGCACGGAATACCGGGCGGAATACTCGTTCACGTTGGCCATGCGATGGCGGATCCACTGCCGCGCCACGAAGATCGGCAGCTTGGCGTGGAACTTGATCTCGCACATCTCGAAGGGCGTGGAATGGCGGTGCCGCAGCAGGTAGCGGATCAGCCCGCGATCCTCGTTGGCCGCCCGGGTGCCGCGGCCGTAGGACACGCGCGCCGCCTGCACCACCGCGGCGTCATCGCCCATGTAGTCCACCACCCGCACGAAGCCGTGGTCCAGCACCGGCAGCGGCTCGAACAGCATGGCTTCCAGCGCGGGCACGGTGGGGCGGCGGGTCTGGAAGCGCTGCTCGCGCGCCTCGGCCAGTTCCGCGAGTTGCGCGTCGGTGAAGTCCATGGCCCGCCCCTTAGCTGCCCGCGCGCGGCCCGGCCACCCCGTCCGGTCCCGCCGCGCCGGCGAGACGCGACTGTAGACGCGGCATCCGCCCCGCGGCACCCCGCGTCGAGGGGCGCTGGCCGTTATCCCCGGTATCCTCAGCCCGTCGCCGCGGGCCTGGGCGGAACGGCCGGAACCGGAAAACCGCGTGGGGACGACCACCGCTCCCCCCTCGATTTCCCGGGCAACGTCGCCTATATGTCCTCCGTCCCCTCGGGGACTATGGCGATAAACGTTACGTGGAATAAGCGTTGCGGACCCGGGGGCAGTACCCGGCGCCTCCACCATCCTTCCCCGGCCTTATCACCCGGGGGCAGCAAGGACGTTCGGGGGCGAAACAGGCTCGACGCGCGAGGTAAAGACGTAGCTTTTGCCCGGCATTGTACCGCCGTTATCGGGCTAAATCATAAGTGCCAACGATAACAGCCGCGAGGCTGTGGCGCTCGCTGCCTAGGAATAGGTAAGCGCGGTCCGGGGGGAACCGGGCAACAGAATCCCCCCACTTTCGCCGCCCCGCTGGCGCCGCCGCGGCTTCGTTCCTAAACTCAGGGCGAGCGGAATAGATATCCCATGAGCGACACCCCCGACCAGCCGCATTTCGCGGACAGCCTGCTGCCCTATGACCGGTGGACCGAGGAGGCGATGCGCGAGGTCGCGCTCCGTGCCCTGGCGCATGCGGGGGAGCACGGGCTGCCCGGCGAGCACCATTTCTACCTCACCTTCCGCACCGGCGCCCCGGGCGTGGTCGTGCCGGGCCACCTGCGCGCGCGCTACCCGCAGGAGATGACCATCGTCCTGCAGCACCAGTTCTGGGACCTGAAGGTCGACCGGGCGGCGCGGCAGGTTTCGGTGGGGCTGAGCTTCGGCGGCACCCCCTCGACCCTGGTGGTGCCCTTCGACGCCATCACCGCCTTCCTGGACCCCCAGGTGCGGCTCGGCCTTCGCTTCGGCCCGCCCGGGGAGGAAGAGGGCGAGCCGGAGGCGGAGTCCGAACCCACCGACCTGCTCCCCGCCGCAGAACCGCCCCCTGAGCCGCCCCCGCCGGGCCCCGCCCAGGTCGTCAGCCTGGATGCCTTCCGCCGCCGTCCGGGCACCACGCGCGACTGATCCGCGGACTGCCGCGGCAAGCCGGGCGCAGCACCCCGGACGGCCGCGGAATCGGGCCGCATCCCCTTGGTCGGGAAGGGCCGGGGAACCATCTCCGAGACCGGCCCGCCGTGTCGCGGAGCCGGTCCTGCCGCGCGCCCCACGCAAGGAACCCGTGCCGCCTTCGCGGCTGTCACGGTGTCGTTCGTTGCGCTAGAGCGGGGCGGACCTTTCTTCCTGCTTGATCCGGAGAGCGACCGTGAGCACCACCCTCGACGCCCCCTCCCCCGTCGGCGGTGCCGGCCACAGCGAAGCCGATGCGGGCATGCCCGTCGGCACCCGCAGCAAGGGCTTCGCCTACAGCCCCGTCTTCCCGCTGGGCGAGGACACCACCCCCTACCGCCGCCTGCCCATCGAGGGCATCCGCACCATCGAGGTCGAGGGCAAGCGCGTCCTGAAGGTGCCGACCCAGGCGCTGGAAGACCTGGCCTTCGCCGCCTGCCGCGACGTGTCGCACCTGCTGCGCCCCGGCCACCTGGCGCAGCTGCGCCGCATCCTGGAGGACCCCGAGGCCTCTGCCAACGACCGCTTCGTGGCGCTGGACCTGCTGAAGAACGCCAACATCGCCGCCGGCGGCGTCTTGCCGATGTGCCAGGACACCGGCACCGCCATTGTGTTCGGCAAGAAGGGCCAGCGCGTCTGGGTCGAGGGCGACGAGGAGGAGGCGCTGAGCTACGGCGTCCACCGCACCTACACCGAGACCAACCTGCGCTATTCGCAGATGGCGCCGCTGACGATGTTCGAGGAGGTCAACACCGGCAACAACCTCCCCGTCCAGTTCGACATCTACGCGAACCCCGGCGAGCACCACGCCGACGAGTTCAAGCTGATGTTCGTGCTCAAGGGCGGCGGATCGGCCAACAAGACCTTCCTGTTCCAGCAGACCCGCGCGGTGCTGAACAAGCCCAAGCTGCTGGCCTTCCTGGAAGAGAAGATCAAGACGCTCGGCACCTCGGCCTGCCCGCCCTACCACCTGAGCATCGTGATCGGCGGCACTTCGGCGGAAACCTGCCTCAAGACGGTCAAGCTCGCCTCCACCCGTTGGCTGGACAGCCTGCCCGACCACGGCGACCGCACCGGCCACGCCTTCCGCGACAAGGAGCTGGAAGCCGAGGTCCACAAGCTGACCCAGAACATCGGCATCGGCGCGCAGTTCGGCGGCAAGTATTTCTGCCACGACGTGCGCATCGTCCGCCTGCCCCGGCACGGCGCCTCCCTGCCCATCGGCATCGGCGTGTCCTGCTCGGCCGACCGGCAGATCAAGGCGGTGATCAACGCCGAGGGCGTGTTCCTGGAGGAGCTGGAGCACGACCCCGCCAAGTACCTGCCCGAGCACACGGAGGAGATCCTGGGCGGCGAGGTGGTGAAGATCGACCTCAACCGCCCGATGGACGAGATCCGGGCCGAGCTGAGCCGGCATCCGGTGAAGACCCGGGTGTCGCTGACCGGCACCATCGTGGTGGCCCGCGACATCGCCCACGCCAAGCTCAAGGAACGGCTCGATGCCGGCCAGGGCCTGCCGCAATACCTGAAGGACCACCCGGTCTACTACGCCGGCCCGGCCAAGACGCCGGACGGCATGGCGACGGGCTCCTTCGGCCCCACCACCGCCGGGCGCATGGACAGCTACGTGGCGGAGTTCCAGGCCGCCGGCGGCTCCCTGGTGATGCTGGCCAAGGGCAATCGCTCCCGCGCCGTCACCGCTGCCTGCCAGGTCAACGGCGGCTTCTACCTGGGCTCCGTCGGCGGTCCCGCCGCCCGGCTGGCTCAGGACTGCATCCGCAAGGTCGAGGTGCTGGAATACCCCGAGCTCGGCATGGAAGCGGTGTGGAAGATCGAGGTCGAGGATTTCCCCGCGTTCATCGTGGTGGACGACAAGGGCCACGATTTCTACGACGGGCTGGAATAAGCACCCGCCGGCCGCCGTGTCCTCGCGGGCGCGGCGGCCGCATCCTGCCCGGCCCCCGCGGCCGGGACGCCTGCACCCCGTGGCCGGGACGCCTCGCGCATGAACACGACGTATCTGGACCGCGCCCCGGAGGACGGCTCGCCCCGCGACACCCGCTTCAACGGCCCGGGCTGGTACGTGCTGGACGACCGCGGCACGCTGGTGGACGGTCCCTTCGACACGGAGGAGCGCGCCCGCGAGGTGATCGCCCAGCAATACCCGGCCCCGCCCCACTGATCCCGTGACCCGGCGCCGCATCTCCTCCGGAAGCCGCTTCGAGGAGGAGATCGGCTATTCCCGCGCAGTGGTGGACGGGCGCGACGTCTTCGTGTCCGGCACCACCGGCTACGACTACGCCGCCATGACCATCGCGCCCGGCGTGGTGGAACAGTGCGAGCAGTGCTTCCGCAACATCGCCGAGGCCCTGGCCGAGGCCGGCGCCTCGCTGGACGAGGTGGTGCGGGTGCGCTTCATCGTGCCGCAGCGGGAAGACTGGGAACCCTGCTGGCCGGTGGTGCGCCGCCACCTCGCCCGCGCCCGCCCCGCCGCCACCCTGATCCATGCCGGCCTGCAGACCGACGCCATGCGCATCGAGATCGAGGTCACGGCGCGTTTGCCGGAACCCGGTTCCCCCTGACACCGGCGCAACGGCGTGGGGCCTGCGGGCGCCACCCGCCGCCCGCAGGCCGAGACGGGCCGGAACCAGGGCATGCTCCTGCCGAGTTGACCTCCACCGGCAGTCTCGGCCATGTGGCGGGCTCGCACAGTGGATGCGCCGGACCATGACCGACACTGCCGTGCCGACCGCACGGAAAGGCTCCCGGACGCCGCGATCCGCCCGCCCCGTCGGCGCCGCCGCCGACGCTTCCCGTTCCGCATCCCGTCCGCCGGGCGCCGCTCCGGCCCCTGGCGAGCCCTGGACGGGCGGGCGACCCGCTTCCCTGAAGGGATTTCCTTGATGCGCTTCGCCGTGGACCGGCTCGACCACCTCGTGATCACCTGCGCCGATGTCGAGGTCACGGCCTCCTGGTACCAGCGCGTGCTGGGCATGGAGCGGGAAGCCTTCGGGCCGCAGAACCGCACGGCGCTGCGCTTCGGTGGCCAGAAGATCAACCTGCGCCCGGCGACCTCCGGCCCGGTGGAATGGGACAGCGGCCGGGCTGCCGCCCCCGGCGTGCAGGACCTGTGCTTCATCGTCGCCGTGTCGGCCGAGGACGTGACCGAGCACCTGCGCGAATGCGGGGTGGAGATCACGGAGGGACCGGCGCCGAAATGGGGCGCGCTGGGGCCGATCACCTCCGTGTATTGCCGCGACCCCGAGGGCAATCTGATCGAGATTTCCACCTACTCGCGGCACGACTGACGCCGTCGAGCCTCCGGCTTCTTGAGGGCAGCAAGCCGGGGGGAAGTATCCCCCCGGACCCCCTTCTTTTTTCGGGAGTCTGCGGGCGCGCCGGTGACCACCGGGGCACTTTTACTCCCGAAAAAAGGAGGGGGCTCGGGGGAGTTCACTCCCCCGGCCTTCCCCGCTCAGGACATGCCCCGGGCAGCAGCGCGATGCACGCTGCCGTGAGTTCGGGGCCTACGGGGGCCTCGCCTCGCTCCTGCCCGCTTTGCGCCGCGGGCCGCACCGCCCACCTGTCGGCCTCCGCAGGAACAAGGACCCCGGCCATGCCCGACACCCGCACCGAAACGGACAGTCTCGGCACCATCGAGATCCCGGCCGACCGCTACTGGGGCCCGCAGACCGAACGCGCCCGCCAGCTGTTCCGCATCGGCGCCGAGCACTTCCCCCCCGGGCTGATCCGCGCCGTCGGGCTGCAGAAGCGCGCGGCGGCGGAGGCCAACAAGGCGCTGGGCGAGCTGCCGGCCGAGATCGCCGACCCGATCATCGCCGCCGCCACCGAGATCGCGGAGAACCGGCGCGACGCCGACTTCCCCCTGCCGGTGTGGCAGACGGGCTCGGGCACCCAGACCAACATGAACGCCAACGAGGTCATCTCGAACCGCGCCAACGAGATGCTCGGGCAGCCCCTGGGCTCCCGCCAGCCGGTGCATCCCAACGACCACGTCAACCGCGGCCAGTCCTCCAACGACAGCTTCCCCACGGTGATGCACGTCGCGGCCGCCGAGGCGGTCACCAAGCGCCTGCTGCCCGCCCTGGAGGTGCTGCACGAGAGCCTCGCCCGCCGCGCCCGGGAATGGGAGGGCGTGGTCAAGGTCGGCCGCACCCACATGATGGACGCCGTGCCGGTGACGCTGGGCCAGGAATTCGCCGCCTGGGCGCGCCAGGTGGAGCTCGGCCTCGCGCGCCTGCGCGACACCCTGCCGCGGCTGATGCCGCTGGCCCAGGGCGGCACCGCCGCCGGCACCGGGCTGAACACCCATGCCGATTTCGCCCGCGTCTTTGCCGAGCGCATGGCCGCACTCACCGGCCTGCCCTTCACCGCCAATCCCAATCCCTTCGAGGGCATGGGCGCGCACGACGCGCTGGTGGAACTGCAGGGCGCGATGAACGTGCTGGCCGTGTCGCTCAACAAGCTGGGCAACGACATCCGCCTGCTGGGCTCCGGCCCGCGCTCCGGGTTGTCGGAGCTGGTGATCCCGGCGGACGGGCTTTCCTCCTCCATCATGCCGGGCAAGACCAACCCCACCCAGTCCGAGGCGCTGACCATGGTTTGCGCCCAGGTGATGGGGAACACCACCACGGTCACGGTGGCGGGGGCGCAGAGCTTTCTGGAACTCAACGTGTTCAAGCCGGTGATCATCCAGGCCGTGCTGCAATCGGCCAACCTGCTGGCCGACGTGGCGGAAAGCTTCGCCCGCAACATGGTGGACAAGCTGGAGCCCAACCTGGACCGCATCGCCCAGAACCTGGCCAACTCGCTGATGCTGGTGACGGCGCTGAACCCGCATATCGGCTACGACAAGGCCGTGCAGATCGGCAAGCTGGCGCTGCGCGAAGGGCTGCCGCTGCGCGAGGCCGCGTCCCGCCTGGGCCACGTGTCGCCCGAGGATTTCGACCGCTGGGTGCGGCCGGAGGACATGCTGCATCCCGGAGCCACCCTGGCGGGCGGGTGAGCAACCTCGTCAAGCGGTCCTTCACGCTGGCGGGCCACCGGACCTCGGTGGCCCTGGAGCGGGAATTCTGGTCGGCGCTGGAGGCGGTGGCGGCGCGGCGCGGCCTCGGCCTCGCCCGGCTGGTGGCGGCCGTGGATGCCGGGCGGGGGGAAGAGGGCGCCCCGCCCCTGGCCTCGGCGCTGCGCCTGCTGGCGCTGGCGGAAGCCGCCAACCGGGACTGACCACGCAACCGCCGAGAGGGCTCGCCGGTTCGACCGGAGCGCGCGCGAGGAGAAACCAGTATGGCAACGACGGCAAACCGCGGCCGGGTCCTGTTCTGGACGGCCGGCCTGCTGCTCCTGGCCCCGCTCGCCGTGGCCCAGCCCGCCGGCCCGGGCGCCCCGGCTGCCCCGGCCGCTCCTGCACCCGCCCCGGGCGATGCGATCCCCAGCCCGCCGGCCGGCAGCCCGCCGCGCGGCGCCCAGCCCGCGCCCCGGCCCGCCGACCCCATCCTGGTGCCGGGCCCGGCCGCCCCGACCCCGAGCACCACGGCCGACCCGGGCATCGTCGCCCCCACCCCCGAGCCGCCGCCGCGCAGCATGCCCCTGGTGACGCCGCCCAATGGCAGCGGCAGCACCGCCCGCTGAAACCAAACTTTTCCGCAAGTCCCGGCCTGCGTCGTGGATCGGCCGCCCGCCGGCGCGGTCTGGACGGGCCAGAAATGCCAGAAAGCGCTGAAAATGGCAGAAAACGCCGGAAGTGGCAGAAACGGCGAAATCTGCCACGGACATCACCGTGCTTGACTGCCAACCGCTTGAAGTTGTAGGATTATATTCTGGAAACGGCCCTGCCGCGGGGGCCCGCGGTAAGGAAGTAAGAAGGTAAGGAAGTAAGGCAAACGGCCACCTCCCGCGGCCCGCAACGGCCTCCGGATCAGCCGCCCCGCTCGGCGCGCCAGCGCAGCCAGGGCGCCAGTTCCGGCACGCGGCGTGGCCGCGCCGGGTTGCCGGTCAGGCGCAGCACCGGGTCCGGCCCTTCGGGTTGCCGCAGGGCCAGGGCCAGATCCAGCGCGGAGCGTGCCAGGTCCACCTCGCCGGACGCTTCCAGCCGCACCCCTTCGGCCGAGAGCGCCGCCTGCGACAGCACCGCGCGCCCCTGGTCCAACCTCGCCGCCACGTCCAGCGTGCCGAAGGCGGTGCCGCCGCCCCGCAGCGCCTGCCGCAGCGCCGCTTCCGCCCCCGGCCCGGGGATCAGCGCCGATTGCTGCGCGTTGGCGGCGTCCAGCCCCACCAGCACGCCGTCGCGCGCCCGCAGCGAGGCCTCGCCGCCCAGCGTCGCCAGCAGCGCCGCCGGGCTGCTGCCCACCGCCTGCAGCTTCGCCGTCGCGTCCAGCCGCCCGCCGGTGAGGTCGAAGGGCAGGCCGAACAGCGCCCCCGTCACCGCCGCTCCGGTCAGCTCGCCGTCCAGCGTCAGGCGCGGCACGGGACCGGCGGCGTCCAGCCCGAACACGCCCGCCACGGTGCCGCCGGAAATCCCGGCGCGCACCAGGCTGAGCCGCAGCGCGCCGTCGCGCAGGAGCAGCCCGCCCTCGGCGTCCTCCAGCACCGGCACGCCCCAGGGCCCCAGGCGCTGCGCCGTCAGCACCAGCTCGGCATCCAGGGCGCGCAGGGGCGCGAGCTGCAGCGGCTCCTCCCAGCGGCCTTCGGGCAGCGGCACGGGCAGGCTTTCCGCGGCGATCCGGCCGGACAGCCGCGGCCGGACGCCGCCTGTCGCCAGGGCGAGCTGCCCGCCGGCGCGCAACCCGCCCGCCACCAGGTCGAAGCGCTCGGCCATCACGCCCTGCGGTGCCGCGGCGAGCTGCATCACCAGCGCCATCGAGCCCTCGCCCAGCCAGTCGCCGCGGCCCGGCCCCGCCAGCGCCGCCACCAGCCGCGGCGCGCCGGGATGGCGCAGCGTCACGGAAGCGGCGGCCCGCCGCCCCGGCAGGTTCAGCGTGCCGTTGCTTTCCAGGCGCAGTTCGGCCCAGTCCGCTTCCGTCCGCAGCGCCAGCGCGTCCGGGGAACCGTTGCCGGACAGGCGCAGCGTCAGGGGCTCCGCCGCCAGCCGGGTGGTGTCGGGCCAGCCGCCGGGGATCAGCGCGAAGAGCGGCCGCGGGTCGGGGGCGGCCAGCTCCAGCCCCAGCTCGGCCAGCCGCGGCTGCGGGCCCAGCAGCACGGCGCCGGACGCGCTGATCTCCGCGCCGGCCAGCCGGCCGGTGAGCTGCCGCACGGTCAGGCGCCCGTTCTCCAGCGCCGCGTCCAGGCTGGTGCGCTCCGCCGCCACGCCGCCCAGCGCCGCGCCCAGCCCCAACTGGTCCACCGCGAGGCGCAGGTTGGCGTCGAAGCTGCCGAGGTCGCGCGACAACTCCTCCCAGGAGCGGCCGGGCCGCACCAAACCGTCCAGGTCCAGCCGGTCCAGCGTCAGCCCCAGACCCAGCGCCGGGCGCGCCCCGGTGCGCAGCACCCCCGCCCCCGAGAGGCGGGAGCCGTCGATCGTGGCGGAAATCTCCGGCAGCGCCGCCTGCCCGTCCTCCAGCACCAGCCGCGCCCGGCCCTCGCCGCGCCGCAGCCGGCTGGGGGCGAGGCTGTCCAGCGGCCAGCCCAGCGCGGCCAGGGTGGTGCGCAGCTCCGTTCCCTCGAAGCTCAGCATGGCTTCCAGCCGGCCGCCGGCGGTGGCGCCGGCCAGGTCCACCGCCGTGTCGCCGGGCAGCAGGGCGGAGGCGTCGGTCAGGCTGATGCGGTCGCCCTCCCGCACCACGGAGGCGCGCAGGCGCCGCAGCGGCATGCCGCGCACAACCGCCGCTTCCGCCGAAAGGTCCAGGCCGAAGGGAATGCCGCCGGTGCCGCGCAGCGAGGCGAGCCAGGGGTCCAGTTCCAGCCGCCCCGCCGCCAGGGCGAGGTCGAGCCGGGGCGCCGGCCGCAGCCGCAGCGTCAGCGCCCCGCGCGCCGGGCTGCCCGCCACGTCCAGCGACAGCTCGTCCGCCACGATCAGCTCGGCCGAGGCCGAGAGGCGCCCCGAAGCGCGAAAGGCCCCGGGCGGCCCGGGCAGCAGCACCGACAGGTCGGGGCCCGAAGCTTCCGCAGTGCCTTCCAGCCCGCCCGAGGGTGGCAGCACCCCGCGCGCGGCGATGGCCGTGCCGCCGGAGGACAGGGTCAGGTCCAGCGGCATGGCGCCGTCGAAGCCCGCCCGGCCGAGCGTGGCCACGAAGCGAACCTCACGCCCGGCCCAGGGTGCCGGCACCGGCGCGCCCCCGGGTGCCGCGGCCCCGGGCAGGGTCGGGGCCGGCACGAAGGTCCCCTCGGCCCGCAGCGCATCGGATTCCGCCCCGGCGGAGAAGCGGGCGCGCACCTGCTGCAGCACCGCGGCGCCGACCGTGACGCGCCCGTCCACCACCTCGCCCTCGAAGCCGCTGAGGCCGGCGGAAAAGGTGAAGCTCGGCACGGGTGGCCAGGGCAGGCGGATATCGGCGCCCACCAGCGTGACCTCGCGCGGGGAAAGCTGGCCGCGCAGCAGTGCCCAGCCGTCCAGCCGCAGCCGCAGGGCGCGGGCGCCGAAGCCCAGCGGGTCCTCGGGGCGGCCGACGGACACGCCTTCGGCTTCCAGCCTCGGGCTGGGCAGCAGCACCAGCCGCACCGGGCCGGACAGCGACACCGGCCGGCCCAGCCGGTCCGCCGCCACCGCCGCCAGCTGGTCGCGCCGGGCCGTCCAGTCCGTCAGCCGCGGCGCCAGCCACAGGCCGCCGAGGAGCAGCACCAGCAGCAGCGCGCCCAGCGCGGCGAAGCGGCGGGGCGCGTTCACAGTCGTGGCAGGGGAGGCGCGGCCACCGCCCCGCCATGCTCCGCCCAGAACTCCCCGCCCATCATGAAACGATCCCGCGCTGCACCGAATCCGGCGGCACGATGCGCGGGGGCGTCCGGCGCGTCCACACCCGCGCCGCAGCCCCGGCGCCTCGGCCGCGTTGCTCCGCCGCGAAGGAGAGCACGGGATGGCTTACGAACTCTTCTACTGGCCGGGCATTCAGGGGCGCGGCGAGTTCGTGCGCCTGGCGCTGGAGGAGGCGGACGCGCCGTACTGCGACGTGGCCCGCGAGTCCCGCGACGCGGTGTCGGCGATCCTGGGCGACGCGGCGACCGTGCCCATCCCCTTCGCGCCGCCGGTGCTGCGTGACGGCGATCTGGTGATCGGCCAGACCGCCGCCATCCTGCTGCATCTCGGGGCGCGGCACGGGCTGGCGCCGGCCACGGAGGTCGGGCGGCTCTGGTGCCATCAGGTGCAGCTGACCCTGGCCGACCTGGTGGACGAGGTACACGACACCCACCACCCCGTGGCCTCCTCCCTGTACTACGAGGACCAGCGGCCGGAGGCGGCGCGGCGGGCCGAGAACTTCCGCAGCGAGCGGCTGCCGAAATTCCTGGGCTGGTGCGAGCGGGTGCTGGCGCGCAACCCCGCCGGGGACGCCCATCTCGTGGGCGATGCCCTCACCTATGCCGACCTGTCGCTGTTCCAGGTGGTGGAAGGGCTGCGCTACGCCTTTCCCCTCGCCGCGGCGCGCGAACTGGCGGCGATGCCGCGCGTCGTCGCGCTGCATGCGGCCGTGGCCCGCCGGCCCCGGATCGCGCGCTACCTCGCGAGCGAGCGGCGGTTGCCCTTCAACCAGCAGGGCATCTTCCGCCACTACCCCGAGCTGGATGGCTGAGCCGCCCGGAGCCCGCCGGAGGCACCGAATCGGCTCCCCCCGCCGCAGCTTGACCGGGGCTGCCCCCGCCCGGTCGCCGGCGGCGCGACCGGCTGCCCGGACACTCCGCCCCGGTCCGGCCGCGGATCGCCCGCGGAACCCGGGGCGGAACGGGGCGTTGACCCGCTGTTTGCATCCCTGACAGCATGATCGGGCCGCGACGAGGGGCGCAACGCTTCGCCTCCCCTGCCCGCGACGTGCTAAGCGCAGGGGGCGGGAACGCAGGCCGGGCAGCTTCGCGGGCGGGGTGATTTGGGATTCTGGGGCAAGATTATCGGCAGCACGATCGGCTTCGCCATGGGCGGGCCCTTCGGCGCGATGCTGGGCGCATCCCTCGGCCATGCGGCCGATGAGGGTGCCTTGCGCGGTGCCCTGCCCGGGGGTGCCAACATCGCCGCCATGCTGGGGTCGCGCGAAACCGTCTTCGCGGTGTCGGTGGTGGTGCTCTCCTCCAAGCTCGCCAAATGCGACGGGCCGGTGAAGCGGGCCGAGATCGACGCCTTCAAGACCCAGTTCCGCATCCCGCCGGAAAGCATGCGCGACGTCGGCGAGCTTTTCGACCGCGCCCGCGATTCCTCCGAAGGGTTCGAATCCTACGCCCAGCGCCTCGGCGAAAGCTTCGCCGGCGAGCCGGGCATGCTGGAGGACGTGCTGACGGCGCTGTTCCGCGTCGCCGCGGCCGATGGCCCCGTGAACCGGGCGGAGATGGAATTCCTGGGCGCGGTGCATGCCCGCCTCGGGCTGGAACCGGCGGCCTGGGAGCGTGCCCGCGGCGGCCGTCCTCGCCCCGACGCCCTGCCACCCCGGGGCGAGGAGGGCAGCGACCCCTACGTCACCCTCGGGCTGAGCCGCACGGCCAGCGACGAGACGGTGCGCGCCGCCTGGCGGCAGCTGATGCGCGACCACCACCCCGACAGCCTAACCGCCCGCGGCATGTCGGCCGAGCTGGTGTCGCGCGCCACCGGCAAGGTGGCGGAGATCAACGCCGCCTGGGACCGGATCAAGCGGGAGCGAGGGCTATGAGCAGCAGCGTCGAACCGGTCCGCGACGGGGCGGGATACCGTTCCCACCTTCGCATCCGCGAACTGCCCAGCCCCAACTGGGACGAGCGCCCGGCCGGGATGCCCGTGGACGTGCTGCTGCTGCACTACACGGACATGCAGAGCGGCGCAGCGGCCATCGCCCGGCTGCGCGACCCGGAGGCCAAGGTGTCCGCCCACTACGTCGTGGAGGAGGACGGGTCGATCTTCCGGCTGGTGCCGGAAGCCCGGCGCGCCTTTCATGCCGGCGTGTCGCGCTGGCGCGGCCACGAGGCGCTGAACGGCCGCTCGATCGGCATCGAGGTAGTGAACCCCGGCCATTCCTGCGGCTATCGCCCCTTCCCGGCCCTGCAGATGGCCGCGCTCTGCGACCTGTGCCTGGAGATCATAGGGCGCTGGCCGATCCCGGCGCGCAACGTGGTGGGCCATTCCGACGTGGCGCCGGACCGCAAGCGCGACCCCGGCGAGCTGTTCGACTGGGAAGGGCTGGCCGCCGCGGGCGTCGGCCTATGGCCGCGCGGCGTCAACGGCGACTCCACCGCGCCGGAGCCGGACGGCATGCCCGAGGCGCTCGACCTGCTGGATCGCATCGGCTTTCCCGTGGACCCCGAGCGGCCGGAACCCGCGCTGACCGCTTTTCAGCGGCATTGGCGGCAACAGGCGGTCACCGGGCAGCTCGACTCCGGCACGCTGGCCCGGCTGCGCGCCGTGGCGGCGCTCTGCGCCCGGCCGGGCTGAAAACCCCGGCTCTGCTTGACCCCGAGTCGGCCGCGGCGGCATAAGCCCGCGGTGCCAGATGGCTGGACGGCCGCGGGACGGATCGCGAGACTCCGTGTCGAGGAAAGTCCGGGCTCCACGGAAAAACGGTGCCGGCTAACGGCCGGCGGGGGTCAAACCCCAGGGAAAGTGCCACAGAAAACAAACCACTCGCGCGCCTCGTGCCCGCGGGAAAGGATGAAACGGTGCGGTAAGAGCGCACCGCGCCCCCGGCAACGGGGGCGGCAGGGCAAACCCCACCGGGAGCAAGGCCGAATAGGGGCGGCCGGCGTGGATTCTCGGGGCGACCCGCAGGATCGGACGCGGGGGCTTTTCCGCCCCGTCGCCCGGGTTGGCCGCGAGAAGCGGGTCGCGAGACTCGCTCCAGAGGAATGGTCGTCCGCTTTCCCGTCCGGGAAAGTGACAGAACCCGGCTTACAGGCCGTCTGGCACTCTTATCCACACAACCGGCAGTGAGTCCGTCGCTGCGCTTACAACTCCTGGCGCAAGTCTTTGATTTCTGACAATCCGTATCAGCGTTGCAGGCCAAGGTTCTGATTTTGCTGCCGTGTCCTGCGCGACACACCGCCCTGCAACACGGCGACATTGGTTTGTAACACCACCTTCTCCCTTGGCGGGGGCTTCCGGCCCATGCTATCCCGCCTCATCCCGTGAGGTCGCTTCCTGAGGGGGTTGCAGGGACCGCAACGGGGTGTCGGGCGAGCCGGCGGAATCGGGGGGTTCCGCCGGCCGTTTGCCCGGCAACGGGCGCGGGGGTTCATCCCCCTGCGCCCCGAGCCCTGGGGGAGGGACGCTCTGTCGGCGCATGACCCTGTTCCTGGGCACCCATCACAATCGGCTGGACAAGAAGGGGCGGGTCTCCATTCCCGCGCCCTTTCGCTCCATCCTGGAAAAGCTGGGCACGCAGGACCTGGTGCTGAAGCCGCACCCCCTGGACCCCAGCGTGGAATGCTGGCCGCAAACGGCCTTCGAACAGTTCTCGGTCACCGCGACGCCGGACAACCCGCTCGAGGACCCGCGCGACGACCTGATGATGGCGCTCTTCTCCTTCGCCGAGGGGCTGCGCCCGGACGTCGAGGGCCGGGTGGTGCTGCCGGCCGGGCTGGTGGCGCATGCCGGGCTGACGGACACGGTATCCTTCGCCGGGGTGGGCACGCACTTCCAGATCTGGGCGCCGGGGAATCTGGCGGAACGCCAGCGCGCGGCCTTCGAGAAGGAAAAGGCGCGGCTGCAGGCCCTGCGGGACCGGCAGGCGTGAGCGGCGCCGCCCCCGCCACCGCCAACCGGCCCGGCCACCTGCCGGTGATGCTGGCCGAGGTGCTGCGCGCCCTGGCGCCGCGCGACGGCGGCCGCTACCTGGACGCCACCTTCGGCGGCGGCGGCTATAGCGCGGCCATCCTGGAGGCCGCCGACTGCACCCTCTGGGCGCTGGACCGCGACCCCGACGCCATCGCCCGCGGCGAGGCCCTGGCCGCGCGCTTTCCCGGCCGGCTGCACCTGCTGGAAGGCCGCTTCGGCGACATGGGGTCGATCCTGGCCGAAGCCGGCGCGGGCGGGCTGGACGGCGTGGTGTTCGACTTCGGCGTGTCCTCCTTTCAGCTCGACCAGCCGGAGCGGGGCTTCTCCTTTCGCGCCGAAGGGCCACTGGACATGCGCATGGAGCGCGCCGGCCCTTCCGCCGCCGACCTGGTGAACACGCTCGACGAGGCCGAGCTCGCCGACCTGTTCTGGCAGCTGGGCGAGGAGCGCCATTCCCGCCGCGTCGCCCGCGCCGTGGTGGCCGCCCGCGCCGAGGAGCCGATCACCTCTACCGGCCGGCTGGCCAGCATCGTGCGCAGCGCGGTGCCGCGCGACCCTTCGGGCATCGACAGCGCGACCCGCAGCTTCCAGGCGCTGCGGCTGCGGGTGAACGACGAGCTGGGCGAAATCGAGCGCGGCCTGGCCGCCGCCGCCGAGCTGCTGGCCCCCGGCGGCCGGCTGGTGGCCGTGTCCTTCCATTCGCTGGAAGACCGAATCGTGAAGCGCTTCCTGCGCGACGCGTCCGGCCGCAAGCCCGCCGCGTCGCGCCACGACCCGGCCGCCCTGCTGGCGCCCACCACGGCGGCGTTCCGCCTCCTCACCACCTCCGCCCTCCGCCCCGGGGCGGAGGAGCTGCATGCCAACCCGCGCGCCCGCTCCGCGAGGCTCCGCGCCATGGAAAGGCTCGACCGATGATCCGCCCCCTGACGCTGCTCACCTTGCTCGCCGCGGGCGGGGCCGGGCTGCACCTGTATCAGGTGAAGCACTCGGTTTCGCTTCTGGACAAGGAGCTGCGCGACATCCGCGGGCAGACGGAAGCGGCGCGTGCGCGCACCGGCATCCTGCGAGCGGAATGGCAGCTGCTGAACGACCCCGAGCGGCTGCGCCGCAACGTGCAGGCGCTGCTGCCGCTGGACACGATGCAGCCGGCCCAGTTCATCCGCATGCAGGACCTCGACCGCCGCCTGCCGCAGGCGGTGGCCTTCAACGGCGCGCCCAGCCTCTTCGCCGCCCGTCCGCCCGCCGATGCCGAGGTGGCGGTTGCCGCCGCGGAGCCGGCGCCCGCCGTGGCCGTCGCCGCGGCCGCCCCGGTCCGGCCCGCCGCGCCGGTGGAGGTGCCCGCCCTGGTGGCCGCCGCTGCCGCGGCACCGGCGCCCCGGGAGCGCCCCCCGGCCGAGACGCCCGTCGCTGCCGCCCGCCGCCCCGCCCCGCGCGCGGCCGAGCCGGCCGCCGTGGCCAGCGTAGCGCCGCGCGCCCCGGCGCCGCGCGCCGAGCCGGTGCACCAGGAGGTCCCGCGCCTTGCCGAGCCACGCCCCGTGGCCCCGCCGCGGGTGCTGGCCGTATCGCGCCCCGCCCCGGCGCCCCGCCCCGCCCCGGCCGAGGTCGCCCAGGCCCAGTTGCCGCCCCTTCCGGCGCCGCGTCCGCCGCAGCCGCTCTACCGCCCGGCCGTGATCGCCGCGTCGCCCGCCCCGAGCTATGCCGCCCCTGCGCCGGCCCCGGTCGCGCCCGCCGCCTCCGCGCTCGGCGGCGCGCGCGGCTTCCTGGCGCCGCCGGTGCCGATCGCTTCCGCTTCCGCCGCCACCCTGTCGCCCGGCTACGCGACGCGATGACCGGCCCCCGCGCGCCGCGGCCGGACGAGGCCCCGGTCGGCCGGCGGACTGCCCCGCCCCTGCCCCGCGCCCGCGCGGCCACCTTCACGGAAGGCGCGGGCGCCCGGACGGCGCAGCCCGACCTGGCCCGGCGCGCGGCCCTGGAACGTTCCCGCGGCCGGCTGGTGCTGGCGGCGGCGGGCTTCGGCCTGTTGTTCACCGCGGTCGGCCTGAAGCTGACCTATGCCACGCTGCTCGACCCGCGGGAGCCGCGCCGCATCGCCGCGCGTCCCACGCCCGCCACCCAGCAGGTCGCCCGCTCCGTGGCGCGCGGCCCGATCACCGACCGCAACGGCGAGATCCTGGCCGTGTCGCTGCCCGTGACCGAGCTGGTGGCCAATCCCAGCGTGATCGACGACCCGGCCAAGGTAGCGGACCAACTGGTGCGCATCCTGCCGCAGCTGGACCGTGAGCGGCTGGTGCATCGCCTGACCGGCGAGCGGCAATTCGCCTATATCGCCCGCTCCCTGACCCCGCGCGAAACCCAGGCGGTGAACAACCTGGGCGTGGCCGGGCTGGAGTTCCACCAGGCCGAGCGCCGCTACTACCCGCAGGGCCGCGCCGCCGTGCACGTGCTGGGCAACGTGGACGTGGACAATGAGGGCGTGTCCGGCGTCGAGCGCTACTTCAACGAGCGCCTGCGGCTGCGGCCCGACGACGGGCTGCGCCTGTCGGTCGACGTGCGCGTGCAGCTGGCGCTGCGCGACGCCGTGCAGCAGGCCATCACGGACTACAACGGCATCGGCGGCGCCGGGGTGATCCTGGACATCAACACCTCCGAGGTGATCTCGATGGTGTCGCTGCCGGACTACGACGCGGGCGACATCGGCGGCGCCACGCCGGAGCAGCGCTTCAACCGCGTCACCGTGGGCACCTACGAGCCCGGCTCCACCATGAAGCTGATCACCACGGCCATGGCGCTGGAAGCCGGCACCACCTCGATCTACGGCGGCTTCGACGCGTCGCGGCCGATCCGGGTGGGGCGCTTCACCATCTCCGACTACCGCGGCAAGAACCGCTGGCTCTCGCTGCCGGAAATCCTGGCCTATTCCTCCAACCTCGGCGCGGCCCATATGGCCGCCACGGTGGGGCCGGCGCGGCACCGCGAGTTCATGGGGCGGATGGGGCTGCTGCAGCGCATCCACCTGGAGCTGCCGGAAACGGCCATGACCCTGGCGCCCTCGGCCAATAGCTGGCGCGAGGTCAACACCTACACGATCGGCTTCGGCCACGGCATCAGCGTGACGCCGCTGCACATGATCAACGCCATCGCGGCCCTGGCCAATGGCGGCATCCTGCACGAGCCGACGCTGATCGCGCAGCCGCCGGGCGCGGTGCGCGACGGGGTGCGGGTGATCAGCCAGCAAACCTCCGACACCATCCGGCGGCTGATGCGGATCGTGGTGACGGAGGGTTCCGCCAAGTCGGCGGAGGTGCCGGGCTACTTCGTGGGCGGCAAGACCGGCACGGCGCAGAAAACCGGGCCGCGCGGCGGCTACCTCGCGGACAAGCGTATCACCGCCTTCACCGGCGCCTTCCCGATCCAGGCGCCGCGCTACGCGCTCTACGTCATGGTGGACGAGCCCAAGCCCAACGCGCGCTCGCACGGCTTCGCTACCGCGGGCTGGGTGGCTGCCCCGGCGGCGGGCAGCGTGATCGCCCGCGTCGCGCCCATCCTGGGGCTGGTGCCGGACGATCCGCGCGACCCCGCGATCAACGCCGCCATCACCGTGCCGCTGCAGCCCGGCCGCGGGCCCGCCACGCCGCGGGTTCCCGCGCAGGCCGCCAATACCCCCGCGGACGCGCCCGCCGGCCGCGCACCGGCGGCCGGCCAGCCGGCGGCCCGTCCCGCCGTGACCACGCCGCCCCGCCCCGCCACGCCCAGCCCCGCCACGGGCCAGAACCCGCTGCGGGTGACCGGGGCGTCGCCCCAGGAGCTGGCGCCTTGGGGTCCGGATCTTGCCGAGGCTCGATGAACTGGTGCGCGCCCTGCCCGACCTGTCGGTGGCGCCCTCCGGGGGCGCCGTTCTTCCCGCCATTGCCGGCCTGACCGCCGACAGCCGGCAGGTCGCGCCCGGCTTCCTGTTCGCCGCCCTGCCCGGCAGCCGCGTCGATGGCCGCGCCCATATCGCCGACGCGGTGGCGCGTGGCGCCGCCGCCGTGCTGGCGCCGGAGGGCACGACCTGGCCGCACGACGTGCCGGCACGCCCGCTGCTGCTCTCGGCCGATCCCCGACGTGCCCTGGCCTTGGCGGCCGCCGCCTTCCACGGCGCGCAGCCGAAGATCGCCGTCGCGGTCACCGGCACCAACGGCAAGACCAGCACGGCCGAGTTCCTCCGCCAGCTCTGGGCCCTGACCGGCCAGCCCGCGGCGTCGCTGGGCACGCTGGGGCTGGTGGCGGAAGGCTTCCCGCCCGGCCCTTCCCTGACCACGCCGGACCCGGTGTCGCTGCACGCCACCCTGGCCGCGCTGCAGCGCGCCGGGGTGGAGCATGTGGCGCTGGAAGCCTCCTCGCACGGGCTGGACCAGCGTCGGCTGGACGGGGTGCGGCTGGCGGCGGCCGGCTTCTCCAACCTCACGCGCGACCATCTCGACTACCACGGCGGCATGGAGGGCTACCGTGCCGCCAAGCTGCGGCTCTTCGACACGCTGCTACGCCCAGGCTGCCCGGTCGTGGCCAGCGCGGACATGGAGGCGGCGACGCTGGACGCACTGCTCCGGATTGCCCGGGAGCGCGGCCTGCCAGCCTGGACCACCGGCACCGCCGGGCGGGAAATCCGCCTGCGTCAGCAGCGCCCCCTGCCGCGCGGGCAGGTGCTGGAACTGGACGCCTGGGGCGAGGCCGCCACCGTCGAGTTGGCGCTTCCCGGGGCCTACCAGGCGCAGAACGTCATGCTGGCCCTGGGCCTCGCGGTGGCCACGGGGCTGGACAGGGCGCGCGCCCTGGGCCTGCTGCCCGCGCTGCGCGGCGTGCGCGGCCGCATGGAACTGGCGGCGGAACTGCCGAACGGCGCCGCCGTCTACGTGGATTACGCCCATACGCCGGACGCGCTGGAACGGCTGCTGGAAGCCCTGCGCCCGCATGTCGGCCCGGGCGGGCGGTTGCAGGTGGTATTCGGCGCCGGCGGCGACCGCGACCCCGGCAAGCGCCCGCTGATGGGCGCGGCCTGCGCCGCCCTGGCCGATGTTTGCTGGGTCACGGACGACAACCCGCGCTCGGAGGACCCGGCCGCCATCCGCGCCGCGATCCTGGCCGCCTGCCCTGGCGGGATCGAGGTGGGTGACCGCGCGGCCGCCATTGCCGCCGCGCTGGACGCGCTGCGCCCCGGGGACGTGCTGGCCGTGGCCGGCAAGGGGCACGAGAGCGGCCAGACGGTCGGCGGTATCACCCTGCCCTTCGACGACGTCGAAACCGTGCGCCGTCTGGCGGGGCTGCCGGCGTGAGCGGCACCGCACCGCTCTGGACGGCCGCGGCGCTGCGCGCGGCCACGGAGGGCACGTTGCCGGACGGGGTTTCCGTGTCGGGCGTGGCGCTGGACAGCCGCGCCGTGCGGCCGGGGGAGCTCTTCGTGGCGCTGCGCGACGCGCGCGACGGGCATGATTTCGTGGCCGATGCCCTCGGGCGCGGCGCGGCCGCCGCGATGGTGGACCATGACCCGCCGGGTGTGGCGGTGGATGCGCCTCTGCTGCGGGTGGCGGACACGCTGGCCGGGCTGACGGCGCTGGGCGCCACCGGCCGCGCGCGGTCCGGAGCGCGGGTGGTGGCGGTGACCGGCAGCGTCGGCAAGACCACCACCAAGGAGATGCTGCGCCACGGCCTTTCGGCCATCGGCCCCACCCACGCCGCCACGGCCAGCCACAACAATCATTGGGGCGTGCCGCTGACCCTGGCGCGCCTGCCCGCCGGGGCGGTCTTCGCCGTGATTGAGGCCGGCATGAACCATCGCGGCGAGATCGCGCCGCTGTCGCGCCTGGCCCGACCGCATGTCGCGGTGATCACCACCGTGGCCCCCGCACATCTCGGCCTGCTCGGCTCGGAAGCGGAGATCGCGGAGGAAAAGGCCGACATCATGGCCGGGCTGCTGCCGGGCGGCACCGCCGTGCTGCCCGCCGACGGGCCGCATGCCGCGCGCCTGGCCGAGCGCGCTGCCGAGAGCGGCGTCCGGCTGGTGAGCTTCGGCACCGCCGAGGGCGCCGCGGCGCGGCTGCTGGACTGGCGCGGCGACGCCGTGTCCTCCGTGGCCGAGGTGTCGCTGCACGGCGAGCGCCTTTCGCTGCGCCTGCCGCTGCCGGGCCGCCACATGGCGGCCAACGCCCTGGCCGCCCTCGCCGCTGCCGCGGCGCTGGGGGCCGATCCCGCCCGGGTCGCCGCGGCACTGGAAAGCTTCTCCGCCGGGGCCGGCCGCGGGGCGCGGCAGTGCATCCCCGTCCGCGGCGGTGAGGTGCTGCTGCTGGACGAGAGCTACAACGCTTCCACCGCCTCCGTGCGCGCGGCGCTGGCGGTGCTGGCCGCCCAGCCCGGCCGTCGGATCGCCGTGCTGGGCGACATGCTGGAACTGGGCGAGCACGGACCGGCGCTGCATGAAAGTCTCGCAACAGATGCCGCCGCGGCGGCGGATGTCGTATACGGCTGCGGCCCGCTGACGCTCGGGTTGATGGCGGCGCTGCCGCCGGAAAAGCGCGGCGCACACGCCCCGGATTCCGCCGCGCTGGCCCCGCTGGTCGCGGCGGCGGTGCGGGCGGGCGACGCGGTCATGATTAAGGGTTCGCTCGGCAGCCGCATGGCGGTCGTGGTGGCTGCACTGAAGGAACGAGTTGCGTGATCTTTAACCTCGTCGCACCGCTGGGCGAGCAGTTCATCCTGTTCAACCTCATCCGCTACACGACCTTCCGGTCGGGCGCGGCCTGCCTGACGGCGCTGATGCTGTCCATGATGCTGGGCCCGCGCGTGATCGCCTGGCTGCGCACCTTCCAGCGCGGCGGCCAGCCGATCCGCACCGACGGGCCGGAGCGCCACCTGATCGAGAAGAAGGGCACGCCCACCATGGGCGGCGTGCTGATCCTGCTGGCGCTGGGCTTGTCCACCCTGCTCTGGGCCGACCTGCGCTCCGGCATCGTCTGGGCGGTGCTGACCGTGACCTTCGGCTACGGGCTGCTGGGTTTCTGGGACGACTGGCTGAAGGTCACCAAGCGCAACACCAAGGGCGTGTCGGGCAAGGCCAAGCTGATCGCCCAGGGCGGGCTGGGGCTGGTGGCGGCCTTCTGGCTGACCTGGCTGATGCCCGCCGGGCTGCAGCAAGGGCTGGCGGTGCCGGTGTTCAAGGAAGTGCTGATCCCCTTCGGCATCTTCTTCCCGCTGCTGGCGATGCTGGTGATGATGGGCTCCTCCAACGCGGTGAACCTCACCGACGGGCTGGACGGGCTGGCCATCGTGCCGGTGATGATCGCGGCGGGCGTCTTCGCGTTCATCGCTTACCTCGTCGGCAACCGCGTCTTCGCCGACTACCTGCAGCTGAATTTCGTGCCCGGCACCGGCGAGCTGGCGGTGTTCCTCTCGGCGCTGGTGGGGTCCGGCCTGGGCTTCCTGTGGTTCAACGCGCCTCCGGCCGCGGTGTTCATGGGCGACACCGGCTCCTTGTCCCTGGGCGGGGCGCTGGGCGCCGTGGCGGTGGCCACCAAGCACGAGATCGTGCTGGCCATCGTGGGCGGATTGTTCGTGGTGGAAACCGTCAGCGTCATCATCCAGGTCTTCTGGTTCAAGCGCACGGGCCGGCGGGTCTTCCTGATGGCGCCGCTGCACCACCACTACGAGAAGAAGGGCTGGAGCGAGCCCACCATCGTGATCCGCTTCTGGATCGTCGCCATGGTGCTGGGCCTGGTCGGCCTGGCCACGCTGAAGATCCGCTGATGCAGGGCGCCGACCTCCTCCCGGGACGCGATTCCGTCGAGGGATTCCGCCCCTTTGCCGGGCGGCGCGTGGCCGTGGTGGGGCTGGGCAAAGCCGGGCTGCCCGCGGCGTCGCGCCTGCGCGACTGGGGCGCCGAGGTCGTGGCCTGGGACGACAATGCCGAGCGCCGGGCCGAAGCCGAGCGCGCCGGCATCGCCACGCGCGACGTGTCGGCCGGGCCTTTCGTGCAGGACGCGCTGCTGCTCTCGCCCGGCATCCCGCACCGCCTGCCGCGCGTCCACCCCGCCGCGGCCCGCGCAGCGGAGGCCGGCGCTCCCGTGCTCTGCGACGCCGAGTTCCTGTTCCTGGCCGCCCGCGCCGCCGATTCGCGCGCCCGCTTCGTGGGAATCACCGGCACCAACGGCAAGTCCACCACCACGGCGCTGCTGCACCACACGCTGCGCGGCGCCGGGGTGCCCAGTGCAGCCGGCGCCAACCTCGGCCCCGCCGCCGCCTCGCTGCCCTTGCTGCGCGAGGGCGCCTTCGTGCTGGAAATGTCCTCCTACATGTTGGAACGGCTGGACGCGCTGCGCTTCGACGTGGCGGCGATGCTGAACCTTTCCCCGGACCATCTCGACCGGCACGGCGACATGGCGGGCTATGCCGCGGCCAAGGCGCGGGTGTTCCTCGGCGCGGACACCTCCGTGCTGGGCATGGACGACGCGCCGTCGCGCGCCCTGGCGTCGCGCACCTCCGGCCGGCTGGTGCCGATCTCCGGCGTCGTGCCGCAGCCCGGTGGCGTTTGGGCTGAGGGCACGACCCTGCGCGATGAGGCCGGCGCCATCCTGGACCTGCGCGAGGCCCCCGCCCTGCCCGGCCAGCACAACGCGCAGAACGCCGCCGCCGCCACCGCGATGGCCCTGGCGCTCGGGCTGGACCGGGCGCAGGTGGCCGAAGGGCTGCGTTCCTACCCCGGGCTGCCGCACCGGCAGGAGCGGGTGGCGGAGCAGGACGGCGTGCTGTTCGTCAACGACAGCAAGGCCACCAACGCCGACAGCACCGCCTGGGCGCTGGGCACCTATCCGCGCGTGGTCTGGATCGCCGGCGGCGTGCCCAAGGAGGGCGGCATCGCCTCCCTTGCGCCCTTCTTCGACCGCGTGGCACGCGCCGTGCTGATCGGCCGCTGCGCCCCCGACTTCGCTGCCACCCTGGCCGCGCACGGCGTCCCGCACGAGATCGCGGAGACGCTGGAGCAGGCCGTGCCGGCGGCGCGGGAGGCGGCGCGAAGCACGGGGACGCCGGTGGTGGTGCTGAGCCCGGCGGCTGCTTCCTTCGACCAGTTCAGCGGCTTCGAGGCGCGTGGCGAAGCCTTCCGCGCGCTGGTTCACGCCTTGGTGCACCCTGAGGGGGAGACGGCCTGATGGCCTTTTCGCGCGCGGACGCTTCGGTTCTGGGGCGCTGGTGGTGGACGGTGGACCGCTGGACCCTGGCGGCGCTGCTGACCCTGGTGGGCTTCGGCTACGTGATGATGCTGGCGGCCTCGCCGGCGGTGGCGGAGCGCATCGGCGCGTCCTCGCGCAACATGTTTTTCCTGCGCCAGATCGGCTACCTCGCCGCCGCCTCGGCGGTCATGGTGGCCTTCTCGCTGCTCTCGCCGCGGCAGGTCCGGCGCCTGGCGATCCTGGGCTTCGCGGCGGGCATCGTGCTGACCGCGGCGACGCTGGTGGTGGGCGTGGAGATCAAGGGCGCCCGGCGCTGGCTGCCCATTCCTGGCCTCTCGCTGCAGCCCTCCGAATTCCTCAAGCCCTGCTTCGCCGTGGTGGCGGCCTGGCTGCTGAGCGAGGCGCGCGGCTCCCGCTTTGCCTTCCTCGGCGGCTGGGGCGCCGCGGTGGCGTCCTGGGCGTTGATCGCCCTGCTGCTCAAGAGCCAGCCCGACATCGGCATGCTGCTGGTGGTCACGGCCGTGTTCTTCGCCCAGGCCTTCGTGGCCGGCATGCCCATGCTGCTGGTGGGCGCCGGCGCCGGGCTCGGCGTGCTGGGCGGCATCGGCGCCTACCTGACCCTGCCACACGTGCGCTCGCGCGTGGAACGCTTCCTCGATCCCTCCTCCGGCGACAGCTACCAGGTGGACGTGTCGCTGGAAGCCTTCGGCAATGGCGGGCTGATGGGCGTGGGCCCCGGCGAGGGCCGCATCAAGACCGTGCTGCCCGACGCCCATGCCGACTTCGTCTTCGCCGTGATGGGCGAGGAGTTCGGCATGATCGTCTGCACGCTGCTGATCGCCCTGTTCGTGTTCATCGTGGTGCGCGGGCTGGTGAAGCTGCTGGCCGAAACGGACATGTTCATCATGCTGGCCGCCACCGGGCTGTTGACGCAGTTCGGGCTGCAGGCCTTCATCAACATGGCCTCCGCACTGCACCTGATCCCGACCAAGGGCATGACCCTGCCCTTCGTCAGCTATGGCGGCTCCTCGGTGATCGCCATCGCGCTGGGGATGGGTTTCCTGCTGGCGCTGACCCGCCGCCGCACCGGACGCTCGGAGGAGCCGACGTGAGGGGACCGGCCGTCCGCCCCTTCGTGATCGCCGCCGGCGGCACCGGCGGCCACGTCTTTCCCGCCGAGGCCCTGGCCGCCGAGCTGGTCCGGCGCGGCGAGCGCGTGGCGCTGATGACCGACGCCCGCTCCGGCGCCCTGGGCTCCGCCGCCTTCGCGGGGGCGGAGCGCTTCGTGCTGCCCGGCGCCGGCCTGGCCGGGCGCGGCCCGGTGCGCGCCGCGCGCGGTGCCCTGGCGCTGGCCCGCGGCACCTGGCAGGCGCGCGCCCTGCTCGCCTCGCTGCAGCCGGCGGCGGTGGTGGGCTTCGGCGGCTACCCCTCCGTGCCGCCGGTGCTGGCGGCGCGGTCCCTGCCCGCCTCGCGCCGCCCGGCAGTGGTGCTGCACGAGCAGAACGCCGTGCTCGGCCGCGCCAACCGGCTGCTGAGCCGCGGCACCGACCTGCTGGCGCTGGGTTTCGCGGGTACTGCGCGCGTCCCGAACGGTGTGCGCGCGGAAGCCGTGGGCAACCCCGTGCGCCCCGCGCTCGCGGCGCTGGCCGGGCAGGGCTACGCGCCACCGGGCGAAACGCTGAACCTGCTCGTGCTCGGCGGCAGCCTGGGCGCCCGCGTCTTTTCCGAGGTGGTGCCCGCCGCCATCGCCGCCCTGTCGCCGGCGCAGCGCGGCCGGCTGCGCGTGGTGCAGCAGTGCCGCGCCGAAGACCTGCCGGGCGTGCGCGAGGCCTATGCCGCGGCGGGCGTGGCGGCGGAACTGTCGCCCTTCTTCGCCGAGGTGGCGTCCCTCTTCGCCGCCGCCCACCTCGTGATCTCCCGCGCCGGCGCCTCCTCCGTGGCGGAGATCGCCTGCGCCGGGCGCCCCGCCATCCTGGTGCCGCTGCCGCACGCCATCGACGACCACCAGAGCGCCAATGCCCGCGCCCTGGCCGAGGCCGGCGCGGCCGAGGTGATGCCGCAGCCCGCCTTCACCCCCGACGCCCTGGCCGCGGCGCTGCACGCGCGGCTGGACGACCCCGCGCAACTGCCCCGTGCCGCCGCCGCCTCCGCCGGCCTGGCCCGCCCCGACGCGGCCTCCGCCCTGGCCGACCACGTGCAGGCCCTGGCCCGCGCCCACATCGCTTCCAACGAGGAGGCCGCCTGATCATGCGCGCCCTGCCGCTCAACATCGGTCCCATCCACTTCGTCGGCATCGGCGGCATCGGCATGTCCGGCATCGCCGAGGTGCTGCACAACCTCGGCTATCAGGTGCAGGGCTCCGACGTGGCCGAGGGCTACAACATCGCCCGGCTGCGCAATGCCGGCGTCGCCATCACCATCGGCCACGCCGCGGAAAACATCGGCCAGGCCGCGGTGGTGGTGGTGTCCTCCGCCGTGAAGCGCGACAACCCCGAGGTCCAGGCCGCCCGCGCGCGCCTGCTGCCGGTGGTGCGCCGCGCCGAGATGCTGGCCGAGCTGATGCGGCTGAAATGGGCGGTCGCCGTGGGCGGCACCCACGGCAAGACCACCACCACCTCCCTCGTCGCCGCCGTGCTGGAAGCGGCCAAGTTCGACCCCACCGTGATCAACGGCGGCATCATCAACGCCTACGGCACCAACACCCGGCTCGGTGCCGGCGACTGGATGGTGGTGGAGGCCGACGAGAGCGACGGCTCCTTCCTGAAGCTGCCGGCGGTGGTGGCGGTGGTCACCAACATGGACCCCGAGCACCTCGACCATTGGGGCACCGGCGACGCCATGAAGGAGGGCTACGCCCAGTTCGTCGGCAACATCCCCTTCTACGGCTTCGCCATCCTCTGCGCCGACCATCCGGAGGTGCAGGCGATGATCCCGCGCCTCAGTGACCGGCGCATCGTCACCTACGGCTTCTCGCCGCAGGCCGACGTGCGGGCGGAGCGGGTGATCACCGACCGCATGGGCGCCACCTTCGAGGTCGTGGTGCAGGACCGGCTGGCCAAGCGCACCCGCCACCTCAAGCCCTTCCGCCTGCCGATGCTCGGGCAGCACAACGTGCAGAACGCGCTGGCCGCCATCGCCATCGGCGTCGAGATGGAGGTGCCGGAGGAGGTGATCCGCTCCGCGCTCGCCTCCTTCAAGGGCGTCAAGCGGCGCTTCACCCGCGTCGGCGATGTCGGCGGCATCACGGTGATCGACGACTACGGGCACCACCCCGTTGAAATCGCGGCCGTTCTCAAAGCCGCGCGGCAGGCCGGCGCGCGAGACGTCGTGGCAGTTGTGCAGCCGCATCGTTTTTCTCGCCTGCAATCCCTGTTCGAAGATTTCTGCAAGTGTATGAATGATGCTGGAACCGTGATCGTGGCGGACGTGTACGCGGCAGGCGAGCAGCCCATCGAGGGGATGGACAAGGATGGGCTGGTCGAGGGCCTGCGCGCCCACGGCCACCGTTCCGTCGTGCCGCTGCCCGGGCCGGACTCCCTGGCCGAGATGGTGCACGCCATCGCCCGTCCCGGCGACTACGTGGTGTGCCTCGGCGCCGGGTCGATCACCGGCTGGGCGCATGCCCTGCCCGAGCAGCTGACTGCCCTGCAGGCCAAGTCCGGCCCGCGCCGGCTGGCCGTGGCGACGTGAGCCGACCCGTGGACCACGACGCGATCGTCGCGCAGGCGGCCCTGCCGCCGTTGCGCGGTCGCGTGCAGCGCGACGCTGCGTTGGGGCCGCAGAGCTGGTTCCGCGTCGGTGGTCCGGCCGACTGGCTGGTGCGCCCGGCCGATGCCGACGACCTGCTGGTGTTGCTGCGCGACGCCCCGCCCGAATGGCCGGTGGTGACGATCGGCGCGGCCTCCAACCTGCTGATCCGCGACGGCGGTGTGCGCGGCGTGGTGCTGCGCCTCGGCCGCGGCTTCGCCGAGGTCGTCGTGGAGCCCAACGGCGTGGTGGCGGGCGCCGCGGTGCTGGACGCCACGCTGGCGCAGCACGCCGCCGCCGCCGGGCTGGCCGGGCTGGAATTCCTCAGCGGCATTCCCGGCTCCGTCGGCGGTGCCGTGGCGATGAATGCCGGCGCCTACGGCACTGAGGTGAAGGACGTGCTGGACTGGGCGGAGCTCGCGACCCCCGCGGGCCTGCAACGCCTGTCCGCGAGCGAACTCGGCTTCTCCTATCGCCGCGCCACTCTGCCCACGGGCGCCGTGGTCACCCGCGCGCGCTTCCGCGCCGCGCCCGGTGACGCATCTGCCATCACGGCCCGCTTGGCGGAAATCCGCGAAGGCCGCGAAGCCACGCAGCCCGTGCGGGCGCGCACCGGTGGCAGCACCTTCAAGAACCCGCCGGGACACAAGGCCTGGGCGCTGATCGACGCGGCCGGCTGCCGCGGCCTGCGCCGCGGCGACGCGCAGGTGTCGGAAAAGCACTGCAACTTCCTGCTCAACCTCGGCGCAGCCAGTGCCGCCGACCTGGAAGATCTGGGCGAGGAGGTCCGCGCCCGCGTGCTGGCGCGGAGCGGCATCGCCCTGGAATGGGAAATCAAGCGCATCGGGGAGTTCGCGGCGTGAAGCGCGTCACGGTGCTGCTGGGCGGCCTTTCGGCGGAGCGGGAAGTCTCACTCTCCTCCGGCACGCAATGCGCCCTGGCGCTGGAAGCCGCGGGCTACGAGGTGTCCCGGGTCGATCCCGGCGCCGATCCTGCGGCGCTGATCGCGGCGCTGCGGGCGGCACGGCCGGACGCCGTGTTCAACGCCCTGCATGGCGGGTTGGGCGAGAACGGCAGCGTGCAGGCGATCCTGGACTGGCTGGGCCTGCCCTACACGCATTCCGGCGTGCGGGCTTCCGCCCTGGCGATGAACAAGGCCGCCGCCAAGGCCGCCTTCGCCGCCGCCGGGCTGCCGGTGGCCGAGCAGGTGCTGCTGGACGCCGCCGAGCTGGAAGCGTCCGACCCGCTGCCGCGCCCCTACGTGGTGAAGCCGGTGGAGGAAGGCTCCTCCGTGGGCGTGCACATCCTCAAGACCGGCGACAACCGCCGGGCGGAGATCGCGCGCAACTGGCAGCACGGCGGCATCATCGCCGAACCCTTCATCCCCGGCCGCGAGCTGACGGTGGCCGTGATGGGTGACCGCGCGCTGGAGGTGACGGAGATCACCGCCAGCCACGGCGCCTTCTACGACTACGAGGCGAAGTACGCCGATGGCGGTTCGCGCCACACCCTGCCCGCCCCCGTCCACCCCGCGATCCGCGCGCAGGCGCTGGACGTGGCGCTGCGGGCGCACCGGGCGCTGGGCTGCCGCGGCGTGTCGCGCGCCGATTTCCGCTACGACGACACATCCGGCGAGCCGGGTCGGCTGGTGCTGCTGGAAGTGAACACCCAGCCGGGCATGACGCCGACCTCGCTGGTGCCGGAACAGGCGGCGCATGCCGGCATCGCCTTTCCCCAGCTCTGCGACTGGATGGTCCGCCAGGCCCGGCATGACGGGCCCCGCGCGGCCGAGAACGGGAGCCGTCAGCATGCGGCGTGACACCAAGCGCCCTTCGGGCCTGCGGCTGTGGCTGCGGCGGCGGCGCGGGCTGGTGCGCCCAGCGATCCGCGTGACGGTCGGCTTCGCGCTGCTGGGCGTCGTGGTGGCGGGCGTGTCCGCCTTCGACCCGGCGGGGCAGCTGTTCCAGCTCGGCGAGGGCGTGTCGGGCGCGGTCAGCGGCGTCGGCCTGAAGGTGCGCGAAGTGCGGATCGAGGGGGCGGAGAACGCCTCCCTCCCCGTGTTGCGCACGGCCACCGGCGTCCGCGTCGGCGACCCGATCCTGGGCTTCTCGCCCGAAGCGGCGCGGGACCGGCTGGAAAGCCTCGCCTGGGTGGAGAGCGCCGAGGTGGAGCGCCGCCTGACCGGCACCGTGCTGGTGCGCGTGTCGGAACGGCGCCCCTTCGCCATCTGGCAGAACAACGGCCGCTTCGCCGTGGTGGACCGCGCCGGGCGGGTGATCGCCACCGACCGGCTGGACGCCTTCGGTCCGCTGCCGCTGATCGTGGGTGCCGGCGCGGAGAAGCACGCCGCCGCGCTGCACGACCTGCTGGCGCAATCGCCCGAGGTGCTGGTCCGCACCCAGGCGCTGGTGCGCGTGGGCGAGCGGCGCTGGAACCTGCACCTGCACAACGGCGCGGACGTGCTGCTGCCCGAAGGCGAGGAACGCCCGGCGATCCGCCGCCTGGCGGAGTTGCAGAAGCAGAACGCGCTGCTGGACCGGCCCTTGGCTGCGGTGGACCTGCGGCTGCCGGACCGGCTCGTGCTGCGGCAGGTCTCCGCCCCCGAACCCGCGCGACCCGCCGATATCAGGCGTGGAAGCGGCCGGGGATGAACCAGCTCGTGCGCGTGCCCGTGACCCTGGACGACGAGCCGCCTCGGCGGCGCCGCCGTCGTGCCCGCTCGGGCATCTTCGGCGTGCTGGATCTCGGCTCCACCAAGATCGCCTGCATCATCGCCCGCGTGGACCCCGACGGCGCGCCGCGCGTGCTGGGCTACGGCTGGACCCGCGCGCACGGCATGAAGGGCGGCAACGTCGTCGACCTGCAGGATGCCGAGCGCGCCGTGCGCGACGCCGTGGCGCACGCCGAGGAGATGGCGGACCACAAGCTGTCCGGCGTGATCTGCAATCTCAGCTGCGGCCAGCCCGAGAGCCGCATCCAGAACCTGCAATGGACCATCGGCGGCCGCGCCGTCACCGAGGCCGACCTGCGCGCCGTGCTGTATGACGGCCGCCGCCGCGCCGCCGAGGAAGGGCGCGAGAGCGTCCATGCCGTGCCGCTGGGCTTCACCATCGACGCCACGCCGGGCGTGGACGACCCGCGCGCCATGGTGTGCGACACGTTGGGCGCGCAGCTGCACCTCGTGGGTGCGTCTTCCGCCTCGCTGCGCAACCTCGGCGCCTGCCTCGCCGGCTGCGACCTGGAGATCGAGGAGCTGGTCTCCGCCCCCTTCGCCGCGGCGCTGGCCGTGCTGGTGGAGGACGAGAAGGAACTGGGCGCCACGGTGGTGGACATGGGCGGCGGCTGCACCAGCCTCGCCGTGGTGCACGAAGGCCACCTGCTGCACACGGCGCAGGTGCCGGTGGGCGGCTGGCAGGTGACCAACGACCTCGCCCGCGGGCTGGCGACGCCGATCGCGCAGGCGGAGCGCATCAAGACGCTGCATGGCGGCGTCATGAGCACCGCCGAGGACGAGAAGGACATGCTGCACGTTCCCCAGGTGGGGGAGGACGAGGAGCAGCTCGCGCGCATCCCGCGCGCCATGGTGCTGAACATCGTGCGCCCGCGACTGGAAGAAACGCTGGAACTGGTGCGCGACCGGCTGGACGCGGCGGGACTCGGGCCGGAGATCGGCTCGCGCGTGGTGCTGACCGGCGGCGCCAGCCAGATGATCGGCGTGCGCGAACTGGCGGCGCGCGTGCTGGACCGGCAGGTGCGCCTGGCGCGGCCGCATCCTGTGCGCGGCCTGCCGGAGATTGCGCATGGCCCGGGCTTCGCTACCACGTTGGGATTGCTGGCCTGGGGCGCCGGCGAAGGCCGCCCGGTGCTGGACCTCGATGTCGGCGCCGTTCTCGCGCGCGGACGATTCGCCCGATTCGTGAACTGGCTACGCGACCGAGTCTGAGGCAGGATCGGTTTCGGGGAATACTTCGCTTCACCGCTTGCCGGCACCCGGGGGGAAAACGGGTCCGGCAGGCTTTCGAACCACCGTTTTGCGTCGCCGATAGGGGGGCAACGCCGATGACCTTGAACCTGACCATGCCGAGGCAGCAGCACACGGACTTCTCGCCGCGGATCACCGTGGTGGGCGTCGGCGGTGCCGGCTGCAATGCGGTCAACAACATGATCGCCATGGGTCTCGACGGGGTCGAGTTCCTGGTCACCAACACCGACGCCCAGGCGCTGCTGAACAGCCGCGCCGAGCGCCGCGTGCAGCTCGGCCCGCACCTGACGCAGGGCCTGGGCGCCGGCGCCAAGCCCGAGATCGGCCGCGCCGCCGCGGAAGAAGCCACCGAGGACCTCGCGCGCCACCTGGAAGGCGTGCACATGGTGTTCATCACCGCCGGCATGGGCGGCGGCACCGGCACCGGCGCGGCCCCGGTGATCGCGCGCATGGCGCGCGAGCGCGGCGTGCTGACCGTGGGCGTGGTCACCAAGCCCTTCGACTTCGAGGGACCCAAGCGCCGCCGCGCCGCGGAATCCGGCCTGGACGACCTGCAGCAGTATGTCGACACGCTGATCGTCATCCCGAACCAGAACCTGTTCAGGAAGGCCAACGAGCGCACCACCTTCGCCGAGGCCTTCAAGATGGCCGACGACGTGCTCTACATGGGCGTGCGCGGCGTGACCGACCTGATGGTCAACCCCGGCCTGGTGAACCTGGACTTCGCCGACATCCGCACCGTGATGGCGGAGATGGGCAAGGCGATGATGGGCACCGGCGAGGCCGAGGGCGACGACCGCGCCGTGAAGGCCTCGGAAGCCGCGATCAGCAACCCGCTGCTGGAGGACACCTCCATGCGCGGCGCCCGCGGCGTGCTGATCAACATCACCGGCGGCTGGGACATGACGCTGTTCGAGGTCGACGAGGCCGCGAACCGCATCCGCCGCGAGGTCGACGAGGAAGCCAACATCATCTTCGGCTCCTCGGTCGATGAGACCATGAACGGCCGCCTGCGCGTGTCCGTGGTGGCCACCGGCATCGACGCCCAGGAAGACGAGGAGCTCATGCCGGCCGAGGCGCCCAAGGTCGTCGCCATCGGCGGCGGTTCGGCGCTGCCGGCGGCGGTGGGCACGCATGGCCTGTCCGGCGGCATGACCGCCGGCATGGCGGGCGCACCTGTCAGCCCGATGTCCCGCGCCGGGCTGCTGCGCCCCGCCTCGCCCCCGGCCGGCCCGCTGGGCGCGCCGGTAGTGGCGCCGGCGGCGCAGGCCCCGCACGCCAGCCCCGCGCCCACCGGCCCGGTTCGCCTTCCGATGCGCCGCGCCGCCACCGTGTCGGAGCCCGCGCCGGTCGAGCAGCACCTGTCCGAGGCGGTGGAGGAGCACGACCCGACCCCGACCGCGGAGCCGGTGCTGCGCGGCCCGCTGGCCCCGCCGCGTCCGCCCGTCGCGGCGGCCCCGACCGGCGCGGCCAGCGCCCAGGGCGGCCTGAACCGCCTGTTCCGGCAGGCCACCGGGCTGATGAAGCGCCAGCTTCCGGACGAACCCGGCGTGGCTCAGGGACCGGCGGCACGCGGTGCGGAGCAGCCCCAGGCGACCCCGCGCGCCCCGCAGGCGACGGAAACCGGTCTCGACATTCCCGCCTTCCTTCGCCGCCAGAAGAACTGAGCTCTTCACCGGCCCCGAATCGCCCCCGTCCGGACACCGGGCGGGGGCTCATTTTTGCGACGCGAATTTCCCTTAAAAACAAACGCTTACGTGGTAACATCGGGAAATAACGCTTGACTGGCTGCATCCCGCCGCGGGTGCCACTTTGCCCTTCGAAGCGGCATACGAGCCGCTAGCCGGGGTGCAGGTGAATGGACGGCTTCTTTCCTGTCGTGTCTGGTCGTCGCAGGACGCTGAAGTCGGCCATCGGCTGCGTCGGCATCGGCCTGCATTCCGGCAACCGCGTTTCCCTGCGTCTCTGCCCGGCCCCGGCCGGCCAGGGCATCGTGTTCCGCCGCACGGATCTTGGCGTGGATCTCCCCGCCCGCCACGATCTGGTGTCCGACACCCGGCTCTGCACCGCCCTTTCCCTGGGGGAAGCGCGAGTCGGCACGGTTGAGCACGTGATGGCTGCGCTGGCCGGCTGCGGCGTGGATGACGCCACGGTGGAGCTGGACGGGCCGGAAGTACCGATCCTGGACGGTTCCGCCGCCCCCTTCGTGTTTCTGATCGACTGCGCCGGGGTGACCCCCACCCCGGCTCCCCGTGAAGCCATCGAAGTGCTCAAGACCGTCCGTGTCGGCGACGGCGAGTCCTGGGCCGAGCTCAGCCCCTCCCCCCGGGCCGGGCTCGACGCCACCCTGTCCATCGAGTTCGAGGGCACGGCGGTGGGGCACCAGGCGATCTCCCTGGTGATCACCCCCGACGCCTTCCGCACCGTGCTGGCCGACGCCCGCACCTTCACCCTGGCCGAGGACGTGGCCCGGCTGCGCGCCGTGGGCCTGGCCCGCGGCGGGTCGCTGGACAATGCCGTGGTGGTGGACGGCCCGCTGGTGCTGAACCCCGGCGGCCTGCGCCACCCGGAGGAGTTCGTGCGCCACAAGCTGCTGGACGTGGTGGGCGACCTGGCCCTGGCCGGTGCGCCGCTGAAGGCGCGCTTCCGCGGCCACCGCTCCGGCCATGCGCTGAACAACCGGCTGCTGCGGGCTCTGTTCGCCGATGCGTCCGCGTGGCGGGTGCAGGACAGCGGCGTGTCGGCCGGCGGGCCGGCGCACATGCCTCTCGCCGTGGCGGCGGCACCCGCGGTCGCCTGAGACGCCGTTCCCTCGGCGCGGCGTCCGGCCAGCCCCTTTCCTCCTCGTGGCACGGTCCGTCGCGGTGGCGCGCACCCGGCGACCGGCTACCTGCCGCGTTCATGGTTCATAATCTGTTCCGCGATGCACGGAGCCCCTGCCGGCCAGCCGGGCCCGTGGTATAGAGCCGCCACGATGCGAACCATTCCCCCTGCCCGTCGCAACATCCACTGGGCCCTGCCCATCGGGGCCTTGCTGCTGCTGCCGCTGCTCGGCGGCTGCGAGACCCTGGGCATCTCGCAGTGGAACGGCTCCTCCTCCGCCCTGACGGCGCGGCCCAACTACGTCGAGCAGACGCCCGAGGCGCTCTACGCCGCCGGCATCGAGGCGCTGCGCGCCGAGCGCCCGGCGCAGGCGGTGGAGCTGTTCGACGCGGTGGAGCGGGAGCACCCCTATTCCACCTGGGCGACCTCCGCCCGGCTGATGAGCGCCTACGCGGAATATTCACGCAACCGCTACACGGAAGCCCTGGGCGGTCTGGACCGCTTCATCCAGCTGCATCCCGCGCATCGCGACATCGCCTACGCCTACTACCTGCGCGGCCTCTGCTACTACGAGCAGATCAACGACGCCGAGCGCGACCAGTCCGGCACCGCCACCGCCGTGACCGCGCTGCAGGACGTGGTGAACCGCTTTCCCAACACGACCTATGCCCGCGACGCCCGGCTGAAGATCGACCTAGCGCGCGACCACCTCGCCGGCGCCGAGATGACGGTGGGCCGCTTCTACCAGGCGCGGCGCCTCTATGCCGCGGCGATCGGCCGCTTCCGGGTGGTGGTGGACAACTACCAGACCACCAACCACGTGCCCGAAGCCCTGCACCGGCTGACCGAGATCTACCTCGCCATGGGCCTGCCCGACGAGGCGCGGAAGACCGCTTCCGTGCTGGGACACAACTACCCGGGCAGCCCCTGGTACCAGGACAGCTATGCCCTGCTGGTGGCCGGCGCCCCGCCCGCCCCCGGCGACCAGCCCGGCTTCTTCCGCCGGGTCGTGGACTCGGTGTTCTGACGTCCCGAGACCTGTTTAGGGGGGCCGCGTGCTCGCCTCGCTCCTGATCCGCGACGTGGTGCTCATCGAGCGCCTGGACCTGCATTTCGGCCCCGGCCTGACCGTGCTGACCGGCGAAACCGGTGCGGGCAAGTCGATCCTGCTAGACAGCCTCGGCCTCGCCCTCGGCCAGCGGGCCGAGAGCGGGCTGGTGCGCGCCGGTCAGACCCAGGCCAGCGTGGTAGCCGCCTTCTCGCCCCCACCCGACCATCCCGCCTTCGCCTTGCTGGCGGAGCAGGGGATGGAGAACGAGGGCGACATCGTGGTGCGCCGCGTGGTTTCCGCCGACGGCCGTTCCCGCGCCTTCGTCAACGACGAGCCGGTGGGCGTGGCGCTGCTGCGCCGCCTCGGCGCGCTGCTGGTGGAGGTGCAGGGACAGCACGATCAGGTCGGCCTCGCCGATCCCGCCACCCATGGCAGCCTGCTGGATGCCTTTGGCGGACTGGAAAGCCGCCGCAACAAGGTGGCCGAAACCTTCCGCTCCTGGCGCGCCGCGCAGCGCACCCTGAAGGAAGCGCGCGAGGCCATCGCCGCCGCCCAGCGCGACGAGGAATGGCTGCGCCACGCCGTAGGCGAGCTGAGCGACCTCGCCCCGGTCGAGGGCGAGGAGGAGGAGTTGTCGCGCGAGCGCCAGGGCCTGCAGCAGGGCGAGCGCCGGGCGGAGGCCATCGCGTCCTCGCTGAGCGAGTTGCAGCCGCGCGACCGTCGCGGCTCCACCGGCCCCGCCGCAGCCCTGCGCAACGCCGCGCGCGCGCTGGAACGCCTGCCGCCACCCAACGAGGAAGCCGCCCCCGCCCTGGCCGCCATCGCCGCCGCGCAGGACGCGCTGGCCGAGGCCGAGACGCTGCTGGAGCGTCTGACCGCCGATGCCGGCCCCGACCCGCGCCGCCTGGAACAGGTGGAAGAGCGGCTGTTTGCCCTGCGCGCCGCCGCCCGCAAGCACGCCGTGCCCACGGTGGAACTGGCCGGGCTGCTGGGCCGGCTGCGCGATCGCCTGGGCGCGCTGGATGCCGGCACTGGCCGCGTCGCCGCGCTGGAAAGCGCGGCCGAAACGGCGCGCGAAGCCTACGCCACCGCCGCCGTGGCGCTGACGGAAGCCCGCACCGACGCCGCCCGCGCGCTGGAAAAGGCGGTGGCCAAGGAGCTGGTGCCGCTGAAGCTGGACCGCGCCCGCCTGCACATCGAGCTGATGCCGCGCGAAGAGAGCGCCTGGGCCGCGGACGGCATGGACCGCGTGACCTTCCTGGTCTCCACCAACCCCGGGCAGGTGCCAGGGCAGCTGGCCAAGATCGCCTCGGGGGGTGAATTGTCGCGGCTGATGCTGGCGCTGAAGGTGGTGCTGGCGCGCGGCTCGCCGGTGCCGACGCTGGTCTTCGACGAGGTGGACAGCGGCATCGGCGGCGCCACGGCCGCCGCAGTGGGCGACCGGCTGTCGCGCGTGGCCGACCGGCTGCAGGTGCTGGTGGTGACGCACTCGCCGCAGGTCGCGGCGCGCGGGACGGCGCATTTCCGGGTGGCCAAGGGCGTTCGCGGCGGGCGGGCCGAAACCCGGGTGGAACCGCTGCGCACCGCGGAACGGCGCGAGGAGATTGCCCGCATGCTGGCCGGCGAGCGCATCACCGAAGCCGCCCGGGCTGCCGCCGACGACCTGCTGGCCGGGGCGGCCTGATCCGCGCGACCTGAGCCGGGCCGCCTGAACCGCGCGGCCTGATCAGGGGCGCGCGATCCGGGCAGCCAAGCTGTCCCGCGTCGCACCGGCGCGGCGGCCCTCCCTCCGGCCCCGGCGCCCCGCCGTCCCGCAGCCGCTCCCCGCAGGGTGAACGGCCGGAACGGCGCGGGTCCGTTTCCTCGCCCGGACGCTGCCGCTATGCCGGTGCGGATGTCCCGGGCCCGATCCTCCGCCGATTCCCTGCGCCTCCGCGAGCCCGCCTCGCTGACCGAGGAGGAAGCCGCCGCTGAACTCGCCGCCCTGGCGGAGGAGATCGCGGCCGCCGATATCGCCTACCATCAGCAGGACGCGCCGGTGATCACCGACGCGGAATACGACGCGCTGCGCCGGCGCAACACCACCCTGGAGGAGCGCTTCCCCGCCCTCCGACGCGCCGACAGCCCCAACGCGGCGGCCCCCGGCGCGCCGCCCGCGGCGGGCTTCGCCAAGTCGCGCCACGGCACGCCGATGCTGTCGCTGGACAACGCCTTCGGCGTCGCCGACTTCGCCGAGTTCGCCGCCCGCATCCGCCGCTTCCTGGGCCTGTCGGCCGAGGAAACGTTGCGCTTCGTGGCGGAGCCCAAGATCGACGGGCTGTCGGTCAACCTGCTGTTCGAGGACGGCCAGTTCACCCGCGGAGCCACGCGCGGCGACGGCACGGTGGGCGAGGACATCACCCGCAACCTGGAAACGCTGGCCGACCTGCCGCGCGCCCTGCCCGCCCCCTTTCCCGAGCGCATCGAGATCCGCGGCGAGGTCTTCATGACCAAGGCGGACTTCCTGGCCTTCCACGCCGAGCAGACCGCCCTGAACGCCGAGCGCGAGCGGCGCCGCGCCGCGGGCGAGCGCGCCGGCGAGGCGGTCCGCATCCCCGTGAACCCGCGCAACGCCGCCGCCGGCTCGCTGCGGCAGCTCGACCCGGAGGCGACGCGGCGGCGGCCGCTGAAGCTCTTCGCCTATGCCCAGGGCGTGTCCAGTAGCCCGGTGGCGGAAACCCACTCGGCCTATCTCGACACGCTCCGGCGCTGGGGCTTCCAGGTGAACCCGCTCTCGGAACTGCTGCCCGACGAGCACGCGGCGGAGGCTTTCCAGGCGCGGCTGGCGGCCGAGCGGGCGGCGCTCGCCTACGACATCGACGGCGTGGTGTACAAGCTGGACCGGCTGGACTGGCAAGCGCGGCTGGGCTTCGTGGGCCGCGCGCCGCGCTGGGCCATTGCCTGGAAGTTCCCGGCGGAACAGGCCACCACGGAACTGCTGGCGATCGAGATCCAGGTCGGCCGCACCGGGGCGCTGACGCCGCGCGCGATCATGCAGCCCGTCACCGTGGGCGGCGTGAAGGTGCAGCACGCCACCCTGCACAATGCCGAGGAGATCGCGCGCAAGGATGTCCGCGTCGGCGACACGGTGATCCTGCAGCGCGCCGGCGACGTGATCCCGCAGGTGGTGGGCATCGTGCCGGAGAAGCGGCCGCCCAACAGCCAGCCCTTCGTGTTTCCTGAAACCTGTCCGGCCTGCGGCTCGCACGCCGCCAGCGCGCCCGGCGAGGTGGTGAAGCGCTGCACGGGCGGGCTGATCTGCCCGGCGCAGCAGGTGGAGCGGCTGATCCACTTCGCTTCCCGCAACGCGCTCGACATCGAGGGACTGGGCATCGAGAACGTCGAGCAGCTGCACCGCGAAGGGCTGGTCAACACGCCCGCCGACATCTTCCGGCTCAAGGACCACCGCGCCACCATGCAGCGCTGGGACCGCTGGGGTTCCGGCGGCAAGGCGACGCGCAAGGTGGACAACCTGCTGGCCGCCATCGAGGCGCGGCGGCAGCCCTCGCTGGAGCGCTTCCTGTTCGCGCTAGGCATCCGCCGCATCGGCGAGCAGAACGCCAAGTTGTTGGCGCGGCACTACGGCACCGCGGCCAGCTGGCGCGACGCCATGCTGGACGCCCGGGTGGTCGGCTCCGAGGCGCGGGAAGCGCTGGGCGGCATCCAGGGCATCGGCCCCGCCATCGCCGAGGAACTGGTGGAGTTCTTCGCCGAGCCGCGCAACCTGGCCGCGCTGGACGACCTGCTGACGGAGGTGACGCCCGAGCCCGCCGAGGCGGTGGCGGAGGGCGCGCTGTCGGGCAAGAGCATCGTGTTCACCGGCGGGCTGGAAACCATGACGCGGCAGGAGGCCGAGGCCCGCGCCGAGGCGCTGGGCGCCAAGGTGGTCAAGAGCGTGTCCAAGCGCACCGACTACGTGGTGATCGGCACCGATGCCGGGTCCAAGGCCACCAAGGCGGCCGAACTGGAGCTGACCACGCTGAGCGAGGCGGAATGGCGCGCCCTGGCGGGCTTCCCGGCGTGACCCGGGGCACCCGGACGGGACGCGCGCTCGCGGCTCTCTCCCTGTTGCTGGCGCTGGCGGCCTGCGCCGGCCGGCCCCCAACGGTGGCGGAGGCACGTTCCCCGTTCCGCTGGCACGCCGTGCTGGTGGGGGCGGATGGCAGCCTGCCCGTGTTCGACAACGCCACGGCCAAGCTCGCCGCCGGCCTGGCCGCCGGCGGGGTGCAGGACATCCGCCGCTTCAGCGCGTCCCGTCGCCGCCCCGAGGGCGCCGATCCCGCGCTGCTGCCGGCCGTGACGGAGGCGATCGCCGCGCTCCGCCCAGCCCCCGGCGAGGGCTGCCTGGTGTTCGTCACCTCGCACGGCGCGCCCGGGCGGGGGCTGGTGTTCGCCGCCTCGCGGGCCTTCCTCTCCCCTGCCCTGCTGGATGCAGCGCTGAACCGGGGCTGCGGCGAAGCACCCACCGCCGTGATCGCCTCCGGCTGCTTTTCCGGCAACTTCGCCGCGGCGCCGATGGCGCGGTCGAACCGGGTGGTGCTGACCGCCGCACGGGCGGACCGTCCCTCCTTCGGCTGCGGCGCCGGCTTCTTCTACACCGTATTCGACGCCTGCCTGGCCGAGGCGCTGGACGCCGCGGCCCCCGCCGGCTGGGCCGCCGTGGCGGGCGGCACCCGCGGCTGCGTGGAGCGGGAAGAGGCCCGCCTGTCCGTGCCGGCCTCCGAGCCGCAATTCTTCACCGGCGACCGCGTGCGGACCCTGCCGGTGCCCTGGAAGCCCGTGCCCAGCAGCTGAGGGGCCGCTCCCCGGCAACCCCGGCGGAGCAGGCGGCGTTCCCGCCGGCAGACACGCGCCCCGGCGGCACGGCCGCGCCATCCTGCTACGCCGTCGCGGCGATGCTCGGGGGCTGCGCTTGCCGCCGGCATCGGCACCACCCGGCGGTGCCGCCCGCCCAACCCGGATCGGAACATCCTTGCCCCTGTTTTCCCGCACCTCGAGCCGAGACCTCGCCCAGGACCTGACGGAGCGCTTCCCCTGGTCCGGGCGGCGGTGGCGCCTGGGCCGGACGGGCACGGCGCTGACGGCGGGGGCGGCGGTGCTGGGCGGGCTGGCCCTGGCGAATCACCTGCTCGCGCGCCGGGCCGAGCGCCGGAACCCGCCCAAGGGCCGCTTCGTCGAGGTCAACGGCGTCCGGTTGCACTACATCGAGAAGGGCAGCGGCAGCCCGATCGTGCTGCTGCACGGCAACGCCGTGACCGCCGAGGATTTCGCGATCAGCGGCCTGCTCGACCGCCTGGCGCAGCGGCACCGCGTCATCGCCTTCGACCGGCCAGGCTTCGGCTACAGCCAGCGGCCGCGCGGCACGGTCTGGACCGCCCAGGCGCAGGCGGCGCTGTTCCATGCGGCGCTGGGCCAGATGGGCATCCGCAAGCCCGTGCTGGTGGGCCATTCCTGGGGCACGCTGGTGGCGCTGTCGATGGCGCTGGACAACCGGCTGAACACGGCGGCGGTGGTGCTGCTGTCCGGCTACTACACGCCCGGGCCGCGCGCCGACGTGGCGCTGACGCTGTGGCCGGCGGTGCCGGTGCTGGGCGACATCCTGCGCTACACCGTGTCGCCGCTGCTGGGCCGGCTGCTGCTGCCGCTGGCGGTGCGCAAGATGTTCGCCCCCGCCCCCGTTCCCGCCCGCTTCTCGGCCGGATTCCCGTTCTCGCTGATGCTGCGGCCGTCGCAGATCCGCGCCACCGCCGCCGACAGCGCCCTGATGATCCCCGGCGCGGCGTCGCTGCTGAAGCGGCACGGCGAGCTGGCGGTGCCGCTGACGGTGGTGGCGGGCAGCGACGACAAGATCGTGGACACCGCGAAGCAGTCCGGGCGGCTGCACCGGGACGTGCCGGGCAGCGCCATGCTCAGCGTCGGCGGGGCCGGGCACATGATCCACCATCTGGCCCTGGAACAGGTGGCGGGTGCCATCGAGTCCGCGGCCGCGCAGGGGAGCGACGCGGGCCGGAGCCTGCCGCGCCCTGCTTAGGGGCACTGGCGCACCGTCCTCCGGAGCGGCGGTTCGCCTTACTTCCTTACCATCTTACTTCCTTACCGCGGGTCCCCGCGGCAAGGCGTGTTTCAGAGCTTAGTTGTACAACTTCAGTAGCTTAGAAGTCAAGCGTGGCGGCGCATGTGGCAGATTCCGCGCTTTCTGCCACATCCGGTTCGCGCTGCCGCGGGGTGGCCGACGACCGGTGCTCGGCAGGAAAGGCCGGGGGAGTGAACTCCCCCGGGCCCCCTCCTTCTTTCGGGAGTTCAGTGGGCTCCGGCCACCACCGGCGCACCCGAAAACTCCCGAAAATAGAAGGGGGTTCGGGGGGATACTTCCCCCCGGCTTTCCTTTCCTCAGCGCAGCGCGGTCGCCGACGGCTCAGCCAGCGGCAGCCGCCGGGCGCCGCGCAGCGCGTCGGCCAGCACCGCCAGGACGCCCACGACGGTCACGGCCGCGACGTAGTGCGCGGCGGCGAGGCGGTCGGAGGCCAGCATCATCGACACCAGCAGCGGCGTCAGCCCGCCGAACACGGCGTAGGCGACGTTGTAGGAGAAGCTCAGCCCGCTGAAGCGGATGGCGGCGGGAAAGGCCCGCACCATCACGAAGGGCACGACGCTGATCACCCCCACGAAGACCCCGGCCAGGGCGTAGAGCGGCAGCAGGTGTTCCGGCGCCGCGGCGGTGCCGAGGAACAGCGCGTAGGTGGTGGCCACCAGCCCTGCCCCGCCCAGGATCGCCACCGGCACCGCGCCGAAGCGGTCCAGCGCCGCCCCCATCAGCACGGCGGAGATCGACAGCGTCAGCGTGGCGGCGACGTTGGCGGCCAGGGTGCTGGCCGGGCTGAGGCCGTGCAGCTTCTGCATCAGCGTCGGCGTCATCAGGATCACCACCACGATGGCGGCGGTCAGCATCCAGGTCACCAGCATGGACACGATCACGGAGGTGCCGTGCTCGCGCAGCACCCGCTTCAGCGGCAGCTCCGCCACGGTTTCCGCGCGGCGGCGGATGGCCTCGAAGACCGGGGTCTCGTGCAGCCAGCGGCGCAGCACCATGGCCACGAAGCCGAAGATGCCGCCGACCAGGAAGGGAATGCGCCAGGCCCAGCCCAGCACCTCGGCGGGGGTGAAGGCGAGGTTGATCGCGGTGGCCATCAGCGAGCCCAGCAGGATCCCGGAGGTCAGCCCGCCCGTCAGCATGCCGCAGGCCAGGCCGACGCGGTTGGGTGGCACGTGCTCGGCCACGAAGACCCAGGCGCCCGGCGCCTCGCCGCCGATGGCCGCGCCCTGCATCATGCGGAACACCAGCAGCAGGATCGGCGCGGCGAGGCCGATGCTCTCATAGGTCGGCATCAGGCCGATCAGCAGCGTCGGCACCGCCATCAGGAAAACGCTGAGGGTGAACATGCGCTTGCGGCCGGAACGGTCGCCGAAATGCGCCATGACGATGCCGCCCAGCGGCCGGGCCAGGTAGCCGGCCGCGAAGATGCCGAAGGTCTGCACCTGCTGCAGCCAGTCCGGCGTGTTCGGCGGAAAGAACAGGTGGCCGATGGCCGCCGTGAAGAACACGAAGATGATGAAGTCGTAGAATTCCAGCGCCCCGCCCAGCGCGGCCAGCGCGAGGGTGCGGGCGTCCTGGCGGGTCAGCGAACGCTGGGCGGTGGTGAGGGGAAAGCCATCCGGCATCAGTTTTCAGTCCTGCACGGGGTCGCGCGGGTTTATTCCCTTCTCGGGCACACGGGGTGGACGCAAGATTGCATCCCGCCCCCCCGCTATCCACGCGCGGTTGGGCATCGCTGCCGCGCGCCGGGAACAGGTCCGGGACCATCACCGGCGCTGCTGCCAGGGATCAGGATTACTGGTTCGACGGGGGCGGCGGGGGTGGCGCAGGCTGCGGGGCATGCCGCTCGATCCCGACCTGCTGGGCGCCTATCTCGCCGCCTGCCTCGTGCTGATCCTGCTGCCGGGGCCGGACATGATGTTCGTGCTGGGCCAGACCCTGGCCGGTGGGGCACGGCGGGGCTGGGCGGCGGTGCTGGGCATCCTCCTCGGCGCGCTGTGCCACGTCGCCCTGGCCGCGCTGGGCGTTGCGGCGGTGATCGCGGCCGAGCCCGCGCTGTTTTCCGCCCTGCGGCTGGCCGGGGCGGCCTACCTGATCTGGCTGGGATTGCAGGCGCTGCGACAGGCCTGGAGTGGCGGTGCGGTGGCGGTGGAAGCGGCGCCCGGGGCGCCGAGGGCGCCCGGGGTGCTGCCCCGGGGCGTCGTGGTGCAAGGGGCGCTGACCAACCTGCTCAACCCCAAGGTCGGGCTGTTCTTCCTGGCCTTCCTGCCGCAGTTCGTGGACCCCGGCCGGGCGCCGGCGGCGGTGCAGATGCTGCTGCTCGGGCCGCTGCTGCCGATCCTGGCCGTGCCCTTCTTCGCCCTGGTGATCGCCGGGGCGGGACGGGCCGCCGGCTGGCTGTCCCGCTCCGCCCGTGCCTCCCGCGCGCTGAACGGGGCGGCGGGGGCGATCTTCCTGGGGCTGGGCGTCAGGCTGCTGCTGGCGCCTCGCTGAGCGGGGCGCAGGCCGCGGCCAGCCAGGCCGCCGCGTCCGCGTCCAGCTGGGGCCCGACCTCGGCCAGCACGCGGGCGTGGTAGGTGTCCACCCAGTCGCGCTCCTCGGGCGTAAGCAGCGCCGGCTCGATCAGCGGACGCTCGTAGGGGGCGAGGGTCAGCGTTTCGAAGCTCAGCCAGGGGCGGCCGGACAGGCCGGGGCCGGCCGGCTGCACCAGCAGCAGGTTCTCGATCCGGATGCCGTATTCGCCGGGCAGGTAGAAGCCGGGCTCGTCCGACAGGATCATGCCTTCCTCCAGCGGCACGGCGCGGGCGGCTCGGGAAAAGGCCACCGGCCCTTCGTGCACCGACAGGAAGGAGCCGACGCCGTGGCCGGTGCCGTGGTCGTAGTCCAGCCCGGCATCCCAGAGCGGCCGCCGCGCGATGCTGTCCAGGTGCGGTCCCGCCACGCCCTGCGGGAAGCGCAGCGTGGCGAGCGCCACGTGGCCGCGCAGCACGCGGGTGTAGCGGGCGCGCAGCTCCGCCGGCGCCGGGTCCGGGCCGGTCCACAGGGTGCGGGTGACGTCCGTGGTGCCGTCGGGGAACTGCGCGCCGCTGTCGATCAGCATGACCTCGTTGCGGCCGATGCGCCGGTCGCTCTCGGCCGAGGCGCGGTAATGGACGATTGCGCCGTTGGGGCCGCTGCCGGCGATGGCGGGGAAGGATTCCGCGCGGAACCCGTCCAGTTCGCGCCGGAAGGCCAGGAGTTGGTCGGCGGTGCCGACCTCCGTCAGCCCGCCCTTCCCGGCCTCGACGGAGAACCAGTGGAGGAAGCGGGCCAGCGCCACCGCGTCGCGGGCATGGGCGGCACGGGCGCCGTCCTGCTCAGTGGGGTTCTTGCGGGCGCGCGGCAAGCGGCAGGGGTCCTCGCCCGTCGTGACCTCCGCCCCGGCCTCGCGCAGCTGGATGCCGAACCAGGCGGGGGTGGAATCCGGGTCCACCCGCACGCGCTGGCCGGAGAGTTCCGCCAGCGTCTCGCCCCAGTTTTCCGGCGCGTGCAGCGACACGGCGTTGCCGAGATGCTCGCGCAGTTCGTCCGTCACCTTGGCGGGGTCGATGAACAGCTCCACCCGCCCATCGGTCCGCAGCAGCGCCTGGGCCAGGGCCAGGGGCGTGTAGCCGAGGTCGCCGCCGCGGATGTTCAGCAGCCAGGCCACGCTGTGCGCGTCGGCCAGCACCGCCGCGTGCTCACCGACCTGATGCAGGCGGGAGGCCGCGGCGGCGCGCTTTTCCGTGGCAGACACGCCGGCGAAGCGCAGCTCGTGCGGCACGGCCGTGGCGGTGGGCGCGGCCGGGCGATCGGTCCAGGCGGCGTCCAGCGGGTTCTCCGCCAGCGGCACCAGCACGGCGCCGGAGGCGGCGAAGCGCTCCACCGCCGAGGCCGGGAGCAGCCGGGGGTCATAGCCCACGCGCTTGCCGGCGGCGTGCTGCCGCAGCCAGTCGGCCGGCGGCGCTTCCGTCAGGTGGTGCCGTTCCCAGAGGGAGGGGTCGGTCTGCTGCGCCACCTGGGTGGTGTAGCGGCCGTCGGTGAAGATCGCCGCCCGGTCGGGCAGCACCACCGCCAGCCCGGCGCTGCCGGAAAAGCCGGTCAGCCAGAACAGCCGCTCGGCCGAGAGCGGGACGTATTCCCCGAGATACTCATCCGAGCGCGGCACGATGAAACCCTCGGCCCCGGCGGCAAGCAGCCGGGCACGCAGGGCGGAAAGATGGGCCGCGGCGCTCACGAGATCGCGACATTCGTAAATAACATATTTCAACCTCGTTTCATGCGTTCGTTGCATGCCACCGGTACCGGATCGGCACGCCCGCGCGGCGCGGCAATGCCTATCTTCACCTCATGAAGCGCGCCAGGGCGAGAGTCGGCATTCGGCCGGGGCTCGTGGACCTCGGAACGCGCCGCATCCGGAAACCCGTCATGACCACCCGTTATCCCGAAGCCAGCCTCCTGATGCCCAGCCCCGCCGCCAGCGAAAGCCGCGGCGCGCTGACGCGCCGCCTGCAGGCGCAGCAGCAGAGCGACACGCCGGCCGGCGGCTGGCTGCGCGGCCTGCTGGCCCGCATGGCCGAGGGGCTGAACCGCCGCCGCGCCATGGCCGAACTGCGCGAGCTGTCCGACCGCGAGCTGGCCGATATCGGCCTGACCCGCAGCGAGATCCCCTTCATCTTCGCGGCTTCCGCGACCCAGGCCGAAGCGGCCGCCGTCGCTCCCGCCGCGCCGCGGGCAACCTCGCCCAAGGCCGCGAACGATCTGGCCGGCATCCGCGCCGCCGCCTGACTTGGTTCCGCTCCCGGCGCAGGGCTCTCCCCCGAGCCCCGCGTCCTGAGCGGGATCGCGACCACCGGGACGGTCGGCCCCCGGGCCGGCTATCGGCTCCCGACCCGACCGGTGGTCCTTCGACCGGAGCGGCCCGGCATCACGCCGGGCCTGCCCCTCCTTCAGCGCTTGCGCAGCACCAGCGTCGCCCAGGCGCCCTGGTCCAGCCGTCGTTCCAGCACCAGCCCGCAGCGGCGGTGCGCGGCCAGCACCATCCGCACCTGCGTCCCCAGCAGACCCGCCAGGATCGCCGTTCCCCCGGGGGCCAGATGCCCCGCGAGGTCCTTGGCCATGGCGCAGAGCGGCCGGGCCAGGATGTTCGCGAAGACCAGGTCGTAGCGCCCGGCCCGCACCGCCGGCGCCCGCCAGCCATCCGCCAGCCGCGCCGTCACCAGGGACTTGATCCCGTTCATGGCGGCGTTGTCGGCGGCCACGCGCACCGACCAGGGCTCGATATCCGTGGCCAGCACGGGGCGGCGCAGCAGCTTGGCGGCGCCCATGGCCAGGATGCCGGAGCCGGTGCCGATATCCAGGATACGTCGCGGCCGGCGTGCCGCCACGCGCTCGAAGGCGATGAGGCAGCCGCGGGTGGAGCCGTGCTCGCCCGAGCCGAAGGCCAGGCCGGCGTCGAGGCGCAGCACGATGCGGCCCCATTCGCGCGGGTCCGGCAGGTGGGTCGGGCGGATCAGGAAGCGGTGGCCGACCTCCTGTTCCGGGAAGGCTTCCACCGTGCGGGCCAGCCAGCCCTCGGCGTCCGTGTCGTGGCGGGCGGGCGGGCCGGCGTCGTGGCCGCTGACCAGGGCGGCCAGGGACAGGGCGGCGGTCAGGGCGGCCTCGTCGCCGTTGCGGTCCCAGACCGCCTCGATGCGCCAGGTTTCCTCGTGCGGCAGCTCGCGGAAATAGCCGACGGTGCGGCAGACGCTCTGCAGCGCGGCCTCGTAGGCGGGCACCGCCTCGTCCGGCAGGTTGGAGAAGGTGAGGGTTTCCAGTTCCACCGGGTGGCGCTGGCCCGGCGGGGTCCAGTTGGGGGCGGTCATCACGCGCGCTCCACGAAGCGGTCCAGCACGCGCTTGGAGCCGGTCTTGTCGAATTCCACGTCCAGCCGGTCGTCATCCACGCGCGTCACCCGGCCGTAGCCGAATTTCTGGTGGAAGACGCGCGTGCCGACGGTCATGGCATCGGGGCGGGCGGGGCGGTCCTGCACCTCCCAGGCGCCGGCCTCGATCACCCGCGGCTTGCGCGAGGTCAGCGGCGAGCCGGCGGCGAAGACGCTGGGCGTGTCCAGCATGCGGCTGCGCTGCATGGAGGAGGAGCCTTCGCGCGACACCGCGTCCTCCGGCAGCTCGTCGAGGAAGCGCGAGGGGATGGCGCTGGTCCAGTTGGCGTAGATGCGGCGGTTGGCGGCGTGGCTGATGATCGCGCGCTTGCGGGCGCGGGTGATGCCCACGTAGGCGAGGCGCCGCTCCTCCTCCAGCGACTTGGTGCCGCCCTCGTCCAGCGCGCGCTGGTGCGGGAAGAGGCCCTCCTCCCAGCCGGGGAGGAAGACGAGGTCGAATTCCAGCCCCTTGGCGGCGTGCAGGGTCATCAGCGAGACCTTCTGCGTTTCCGCCGCCTCGTCGTTCTCCGTCACCAGGGCGACGTGGTCGAGGAAGCCGGCCAGCGTCTCGAACTCGCCGATGGCGCGCAGCAGCTCCTTCAGGTTCTCCAGCCGGCCGGGGGCTTCGGCGGATTTGTCCTGCTTCCACATCTCCGTGTAGCCGCTCTCGTCCAGCATGGTCGCCACCGCGACCACGTGGCCCTCGCGGCCCAGCATCTCGCGCCAGCGGGCGAAGCCGTCGAACAGCTCGCGCAGGGCGGCGCGCGGCTTGGGGCGGAAAGCTTCGGTGCGGGCCAGCTTCTCGGCGGCGACGGCCAGCGGGATGCCCTGGTCGCGGGCGGCGATGTGCATCTGCTGCAGGCCGCCGTCGCCGACGCCGCGGCGGGGGACGTTGACCAGCCGCTCGAAGGCCAGGTCGTCGCTGGGCTGGTGTAGGATGCGCATGTAGGCCATGGCGTCGCGCACCTCGGCCCGTTCGTAGAACTTCAGGCCGCCGACGACGCGGTAGGGGACGCCCAGGACGATCAGCCGTTCCTCGAAGGCGCGGGTCTGGAAGCCGGCGCGGACGAGGATCGCCATCTCGCCGAGCTGGAACTTCTGGCGCTGCGCCTGCTCGATCTGCTCGCCGACCATGCGGGCCTCCTCCTCGGAGTCCCAGAGCGACACGACGCGGACCTTCTCGCCCTCGGCGTCGTTGCGGCCGGCGCGCAGGGTCTTGCCCAGGCGGCCCTCGTTGCGGGCGATGAGGCCGGCGGCGGCGGCCAGGATGGGGCGGGTGGAGCGGTAGTTGCTTTCCAGCCGGACGATGCGGGCGCCGGGGAAGTCCTTCTCGAAGCGCAGGATGTTCTCCACCTCCGCGCCGCGCCAGGAATAGATCGACTGGTCGTCGTCGCCGACGCAGCAGATGTTCCTGCGCTCCTGCGCGAGGAGGCGGAGCCAGAGGTACTGCACCGTGTTGGTGTCCTGGTACTCGTCCACCAGGATGTAGCGAAAGGCGTGGTGGTACTGCGCCAGCACGTCGGGCTGGGTGCGCAGGATCTCGGTGGTGTGCAGCAGCAGGTCGCCGAAATCGGCGGTGTTGAGATCGCGCAGGCGGTCCTGGTAGGCCTCGTAGAGCGAGCGGGCGCGGCCGTTGGCGAAGTCCGTGTCCTCGGCCGGGGTGACGCGGGCGGGGGTCAGGCCGCGGTCCTTCCAGCGCTGGATGGCGGTCATCAGGCCCTGGGCCGGCCAGCGCTTCTGGTCCACGCCGGCCGCGTCCATCACCTGCTTGAGCAGGCGCATCTGGTCGTCGGTGTCGAGGATGGTGAAGCTCGACGTCAGGCGGACGTATTCCGCGTGGCGGCGCAGCATGCGGGCGCAGAGGGCGTGGAAGGTGCCGAGCCAGAGCCCTTCCGCCGGGCGGCCGAGGATGGCGGCGACGCGCTCGCGCATCTCCTTGGCGGCCTTGTTGGTGAAGGTGACGGCGAGGACCTGGCTGGGCCAGGCCTTTCGGGTCATCAGGATGTGGGCGAAGCGCGTGGTCAGCACGCGGGTCTTGCCGGTCCCCGCCCCGGCCAGCACCAGCAGCGGGCCGTCCACGGTTTCCACCGCTTCCCGCTGCTCGGGGTTCAGGCGGGCGAGGTAGTCGCCGGCGCCCGGCGGCGGGGCGGGCGGCAGGGCGGGAACGTAGGGACCGCTGCTCATTGGCACACTCCCAGGGAGCCGGTGGCGCAGACCCGCTCGCCATCCGTCCAGCGCGCGCCGTCCAGCACGGCGGAGCTGAGGTCGGCGCCGTCCAGGGACGCGCCGGTGAGGTCGGCGCCGGACAGGTCGGCGCGGAAGAACTTGGCGCGGCGCAGGTCGGCGCGCAGCAGCTTGACCCGGCGCAGCGTGGCGCGGGTGAAGTCGGCGTCGCGGAACTGGCCGTCCGACAGGTCCGCCCCTTCCAGGTCGGCGGAGACGAAGCGGCTGTTGGGCGCTTCGACCCGCGGCAGCAGCGCGCCGGTCAGCTTGGCGCGGGACAGGGAGGCGTCGCGCAGCACGGCGCCGGACAGGTCCGCGCGCTCGAAATCTCGGCCGTCCAGCAGGCAGCGGCGCCAGTCCACGGCGGGGGCGGCGGCGTCGTTGCAGGCGGCCGCGGCGGAGCCCGCCCAGAACAGGGCGCCCAGCAGGGCCAGGATGGCGGGGCGGAAGGAGGGACGTCGGGATGGTGCGCGCACCGGCCGGGTTCTAGAACGATCCGCGAACCCGGCCAACCTCGCGTGACCCCTGCCCTCCCCCTCGCCGCGCGGCTGCGCGCCGTTCTGGAAGCCTGCGCCCGGCGCGGCGGGCTGCTGCTGGCCCTGGGCATCTTCGCCGGGCTGCTGGTGCCGCCGCTGGCCAGCGCCACCCGCGACGTGGTGACGCCGGTGGTCGCCTGCCTGATGACGCTGGTGCTGCTGCGGGTGGATTTCGCGCAGGTGCTGGGCTGGCTGCGGCGGCCGGGGCTGGTGGCGGCGCTGCTGGGGTGGCTGCTGGTGTGTTGCCCGCTGATCGCCTGGGGGGTGGCCGGGCTGGTGGGGCTGCACGGGTCACTGGCGGCGGCGCTGGTGATCATGGCCGCCGGCTGCGCCGCGACCTCCGCCCCCGCCTTCGCGCGCATGGTGGGGCTGGATGGGGAGGTGAGCCTGGTGGTGTCGCTGCTGTCCACCCTGCTGGTGCCCTTCACCGCGCCGCCGATCGCGCTGGGGCTGCTGGGGGTGGATCTGTCCCTGTCCGTCGGCGCGCTGAGCGCCCGGCTGGCGCTGGTGGTGGGGCTGCCGCTGGTGCTGTCGCTGGGGCTGCGCCGGATCCTCGGGGGCGCGGTGCTGGAGCGCTGGGGGCGGGCTGTGGACGGGGCCGTGGTGCTGCTGGTGGTGCTGTACGGCTTCGGGGTGATGGACGGGGTGCTGGCGTGGCTGCTGCGCGAGCCGGGCTTCGTGCTGGGGGCCACGGCGCTGGCCTTTGCCGGGGCTTTCGGGCTGAACGCGCTGACGGCGGCGGCCTTCTGGCCGGCGGGGAAGCGCTTCGCGCTGTCGGCGGGGCTGCTGTCGGGGAACCGGAACATGGCGCTGTTCCTGGCGGTGCTGCCGGCGAGCACGGATGCGCGGGTGCTGTTGTTCTTCGCGTTGTGCCAGTTCCCGTTGTTCTTGAGTCCGGGGTTGCTGAGGCCGCTCTACGAGCCGATTACGGATGACAGTTCTAGAGGCTGTTGTGGACTGAGGGGAGGTCCAGATTTGCGGGATGACCCGCAAGGCTTATCCGTCCGACGTATCCGATGAGGAATGGGGTCTGGTCGCACCCTACCTCGTGCTGCTGCCCGAG